>JAOUOM010000070.1 GCA_029880385.1 Cyclobacteriaceae bacterium
TTTTAACAAGCCTGTGAATTTTTGCGCCAAATTACACCATCGTGTCAAATCAGGCGCTATCATTTGGAATTCAATTACGTGAATTGGATCAGGAAATCGTTTTTGAAAAGGTCTCCAGGGTTTTCAGCAAGACCCCTTCTTTCAGGGCATAGGCCGAAATCCGTAAAAAGGGGATGTCTACCCGCTGTATGATGAGTTTTACCAAAATGAGTGCTACCACAATCATGTCTACGCGCAAAGGGATCATGCCGGGTATTTTGAGCCTTTCTTCCCTGTTTTTGTGAATGACATCTCCGTATATTTCATCAAAATCGATAAGATCAAAGGGAAGTTCGGAATGGTCAGGTACTGGTTTTATCCCTTTTTTCCATTGATAAATTTCGCTTAGTGTATCGAATGTCCCCGAAGATCCGATAAGACCGGTCGGTAAAAATTGGGCACAGGCCTGAAAGAGGGGCTCCAGGTTTTTTTCCAGATATTGCTCCACCTGAAGAATTTCCGTAGATTGGATAGGGTCGCTTTTGTGAAACATTTCCACCAATCGCTGACCCCCTATTTCAAAACTGTCCAGCCATAGGATTTCTTCGCGGTTGCCAATAATAAACTCAATGCTTCCACCACCTATGTCCATGATCAGCACTGGCTTGTCGCCTATATCCATGGCTTTGTTCACACCATGATAAATAAATGCTGCTTCTTCTTTTCCATTGATGATCCGGGTAGAAATGCCGGTTTCTTCCTGAATTTTGTCGATAAGATCCAGGCTGTTTCTGGCGTTGCGAATCGCACTGGTAGCGGTGGCAAATGTTTTCGTTGCCCCAAATTCCAGGATTTTACTTTTAAAACCGGTCAAAGTGGTCAGAACACGTAATTGTGCTTCGGGGGTAATGAATCCATTGTTTATTCCTTTTTCTCCAATTTTCACGGCTACTTTGTCACTATAGACAACTGAAAAACCAGCGGTATTCACTTCTGCAATCAGAAGGTGAAACGTATTGGTCCCCATGTCAATTACGGCTACTCTCATACCCAAAAAATTCGCGCCAATATAACCGATACATTTTCAACTACCTAATGCATTTTGTTAAAAGAAAGGGTAATACAATGAGTGGATGAGCAGGGATTGAAAATCAGAAATTATCCTAATAACCCTATCTTTGAGCAATCCAACTGTAAAGGACATGCCCACACACAAACCCAAATCCCCGCACCCTACGACGGCCTCAAAAGCAACGTTTGATAAGTTGGAAGCAATGAACCAGGAGGCGTTGTCCGGAGGCGGCGAAGACCGGGTGGCAAAACAACATGCCAAAGGAAAACTGACCGCACGTGAGCGGATCGCTTTATTGCTGGATCAGGGCTCGTTTCAGGAAACAGGTAGGTTTGTGGTGCATCGATCATCGGACTTTGGCCTGACGGAAGAAAAATATTTAGGCGATGGTGTGGTGACCGGCTATGGTACTGTTGAGGGCCGGTTGGTATATGTATTTAGTCAGGATTTTACCGTTTTTGGGGGATCATTGTCAGAGACCCATGCGGAAAAAATTGTGAAAATCATGGATTTGGCCCTTAAAAATGGCGCACCAGTCATTGGGCTCAATGATTCTGGTGGGGCGCGAATCCAGGAAGGTGTCGTGTCGCTGGCGGGGTATGCCGATATTTTTCATCGCAATGTGCGGGCTTCCGGTGTTATACCACAGGTTTCCGCCATCCTTGGCCCCTGTGCCGGAGGTGCCGTTTATTCCCCGGCACTGACTGATTTTATTTTTATGGTCGAACATACCAGTTACATGTTTGTGACCGGGCCAAATGTAGTGAAAACCGTAACACGCGAAGAAGTATCTTCCGAAGACCTGGGCGGTGCCATGACCCATGCCAGCAAAAGTGGCGTGACCCATTTTATCAGTCCCAATGAAGTCGACAGTATCCGGGATATACGCAGGCTATTGAGTTATCTGCCGTCTAATTGCGAAGAGGATCCGCCAGCGTTGCCCTATCAGGCATCCACGAATTCACTACGGGAAGAATTGGACACCCTATTGCCCGACAACCCCAACCAGCCGTACGATATGCACGAGGTGATCAGGGGGGTGATCGATGCGGACAGTTTTTTTGAAGTGCAAAAGGAATATGCAGAAAATATCATTGTGGGGTTTGCGCGTCTGGCCGGACGGGTGATTGGTATCGTAGCCAATCAACCCATGAGTTTTGCCGGTGTACTGGATGTCAACGCAAGCCGCAAGGCAGCACGTTTTGTCCGGTTCTGCGATGCCTTTAACATTCCATTATGGGTGGCAGTCGATGTGCCTGGATTTTTGCCCGGAACAGATCAGGAATGGAATGGGATCATCCAGCACGGTGCTAAGCTACTGTATGCGTTTAGTGAGGCTACTGTGCCCAGGGTCACGGTGATCATCCGAAAGGCGTATGGAGGGGCATATGATGTTATGAACTCCAAACACATTGGAGCCGATCTGAATTTTGCCTGGCCTTCAGCCGAAATTGCCGTTATGGGGGCTCAGGGTGCTTCTGAGATAATTTTTAAAAAAGAAATACAACAGGCTGGGGATCCTGCCTCCATACACAGGGAAAAAATGGGGGAATACCAGGAAAAATTTGCCCATCCCTATCATGCAGCAGGCCGGGGTTTTATCGATGAGGTGATATTTCCCCGCGAAACCCGCCAAAAACTGATACAGGCATATCGTATGCTTGAAAATAAAGTAGAATCATTACCCAAGAAAAAACACGGAAACATACCCTTGTGAAAACACAGAAGGTAGCAATCATCACGGCGGCAAGTCGTGGAATAGGAGCCGCATGTGCAGAGCGGCTTGCTGAGGATGGATATAAACTGGTCCTTATGTCACGTTCGGACGACCTCTATCCCCTGGCGGACCGGCTGGATGCCCGTCCGTTAAAAGGGTCGGTTACCAGGATAGATGACCTGGAGCGTCTGGTAGGCCTGACATACGAAAAATACGGGCGTATCGACACGGTCGTTATCGGCACCGGGCATGCGCCTAAGGGGGACCTTTTGAAATTGACCGATGCGGATTGGAAGGAGGGGCTGGATTTGCTATTGCTACCGGTCATACGATTGTCGCGCCGGATCGTTCCGTTGATGAAATCACAAAGAAATGGCACGTTTATCAATATTTCTTCGTTTGGGGCACGCGAACCTTCCCTCGATTTTCCGGTTTCCTCTGTACTAAGGGCCGGGTTGAGTAGTTTTACTAAAATGTTTGCCTCCGCCCATGGTGCCGATAATATCCGGATGAATAATGTGCTTCCCGGCTTTATTAATACCTACCCTGCAGACGAGCAGACGGTTTGTTCCATACCTTTGCTCCGGCAAGGGACACCCGAGGAAGTGGCAGGCCTGGTAAGCTATCTGGCCTCCGATCAGGCAGCGTATGTGACAGGGCAGGATTTTCTGATAGATGGGGGACTGACGAAATCGATATAATACAAAACAAACATGGATAAACAAAGCAAGGAGTTTTTATACAAATACCTGAACAACCCATCGCCAACAGGCTTTGAGACAAGTGGCCAGCGGATATGGCTGGATTACATTACTCCCTACATTGACACCTATATATCTGATACCTACGGCACAGTGGTCGGGGTAGTCAATCCGGATGCTCCGTACAAGGTCGTGATTGAAGCGCATGCGGATGAAATTTCCTGGTTTGTCAACTACATCGACGACAAGGGCTATATATATGTGATCCGAAATGGGGGTTCCGACCATCAGATCGCACCGTCCATGCGTGTCAACCTGTTTACAAAAAAGGGTATTGTCAAAGGCGTGTTTGGCTGGCCTGCCATTCATGTCAGAAAGCAAAAAGAAGATGCACCCTCCCTGAAAAACATCTTTATCGACATAGGGGCTTCATCGCGTGATGAGGTGGAGCAATTGGGTATCCACCCCGGAACGGTGATTACTTTTCAGGATGAGCTGTTCGAATTGAATGAAAAATACCTGGTAGGCCGTGCACTTGATAATCGAATGGGAGGCTTTATGATTGCCGAAGTGGCACGCAGGCTTTCTGAGCAAAAAGTAAAACTACCTTTTGGCTTGTACATAGTAAATGCCGTGCAGGAGGAAATTGGCCTTCGCGGTGCTGAAATGATATGCCGCCGGATCAAACCCGATGTGGCCATTGTGACCGACGTTACCCATGATACGAATGCACCCATGTATGAAAAAAAGGATAGTGGTGATATATCGGCTGGAATGGGGCCGGCTCTGTCCTATGCGCCGGCAGTACAAAACAACCTGCGCGATCTCATTATTGATGTTGCAGAAAAAAACAGTATCCCCTTTCAACGCCGCGCTTCCTCCCGGTCTACGGGTACGGATACCGATGCATTTGCCTATAGTGCCGAAGGTGTGGCTTCTGCCCTCATTTCGCTGCCCCTTAAATACATGCATACAACTGTTGAAATGGTGGCCAAACAGGATGTGGAACAGGTCATACAATTGATATTTGAAACATTGAAAACGCTGGAAGCAGGACAGGATTTCCGCTATATAAAATAACGGCCTCACCGGGCTCCGGTAGGTGTAGCCTTTGAAAAGCAAGCCATTTGGGCATGTCGTTTCATTCGTGAAATACGCATGCGTAAATGGTTTGCTTTTTTTGTAGTATACCAATGAATGGTTCACACTATTTCATGGGGACGAAAGTAGAACCTGCTCATGGCTTGGATATATGGGTTATATTTTGTTACATTTATAAATGTTTACATAACACTTATGTGACGCGTATTTGTTTGTAAGTGGCCTGTATCGTTTGGTTAGCGTACATGTATTTACTCTTTATCCATCCATCCATGAGAAACCTAAGATCCCTTTCCCACTACGTTGTGCTGGTTTTATTATGCTCAGGTATCCGTTGCTCCATGCCTTCGGAAATACCCGGCCAAAGCAATCAGACCGGTATTACGGATTATCCTATTCGTCCCACGGAATTTCCCCGTGTTCACATTACCGGTGGTTTTTGGAAAGCCCGGGTTGATACGGCTTCCAAAATTACCATCCCCTATTCTTTTGCCAAATGTGAGGAGACCGGTCGGATTGATAATTTCATTTTTGCCGGTGGTCAAAAGGATGGCAGGTTCAGGGGCAGCTTCGGTTTCGATGACTCAGATGTTTACAAAATTATAGAAGGTGCATCCTACAGCCTGATGAATAAACCTGACCCGGCCATGAAATCGTATTTGGATACGCTGGTGGGCTACATCCGGGCAGCACAGGAAGACGATGGGTATTTGTATACGGCCTGGACACTTAAGGCCAACCCCTATGCGGACATGGTTTGCTGTTCCTACTCGGAAAAAGGACAATATGAAGGGTCACGCTGGAGCCATGAATTGTATAATGCCGGGCATATGTATGAGGCGGCGGTGGCACATTACCGTGCGACCGGTGAGCGAAGTTTTCTTGATGTGGCACTTAAAAATGCCGACCTGGTGTACAGATTGTGTGTGGAAGAGGGGCGAACATTTTATCCGGGACACCAGGAAATAGAGCTGGGACTGGTGAAGCTTTACCGTGTGACGGGTGAGAAAAAATACCTGGATCTGGCCAGGCTTTTCCTTGACCGGAGGGGAAGGGGACTGGAAAGTGACGAAACAGGAAAGCCGATATTTGATAAATACGCACAGGATCATCTACCGGTAACCGAGCAGACAGAAGCTGTCGGGCATTCTGTGCGGGCAGCCTATATGTATGCCGCCATGGCCGATATCGCCGCCATTTCCGGTGATACGGCTTACTTGTCCGCGATCGACAAAATATGGGAAAATATTGTCAGTAAAAAACTGTATATCTCCGGTGGGCTGGGTGCAGGGAATGGGATTGAAGGGTTCGATACAGACTATACCCTGCCGAATGATGCCTATGCCGAAACCTGTGCGGCCATCGCCAATGTGTATTGGAACCACCGGATGTTTTTACTACATGGCGATTCCAAATACATGGATGTGCTTGAGCGTTCACTTTATAATGGACTGATCGTTGGCCTGTCACTCGACGGGGACAAATTCTTCTACCCCAATCCGCTTGAATTCGATGGGGAAAGAACCTTCAATCAGGGGGCCGTCTGCAGAAGTCCCTGGTTTGATTGTTCCTGCTGTCCTTCCAACCTTTCCCGGTTTGTTCCGTCAGTTTCCGGTTATGTATATGCATCGGCAGGATCGGATGTATATGTGAATTTGTTTATGGACAATACGTCCAAAATACCGGTAAAGGATAACGTGTTGGAATTAGACCAAAAAACTACCTATCCGTGGAGTGGTGATGTGGTACTGGAAGTGAAAAATATGGAAAGCGTAACCGCTACGCTCAAAATCAGGATACCCGGCTGGGCACTGAATGAGGCAGTTCCAAGCGACCTGTATACGTTTGAAAATACACCGGCACAGTCCGCGATTATTGAAGTAAATGGAGTAGCATTCGCCTATGTAATGGAAAAAGGCTATGCCCTGGTGCCAGGTAGTTGGAAAAAGGGCGACAAAGTGGAAGTCCATTTCCCTATGGAAATAAAGGCCATCAGGAGCCATCCCAATGTACTGGCCGATAAAGGAAAGACAACCATTCAACGCGGTCCTTTGATCTATTGTGCCGAAGGGGTCGACAACCAGGGGCATGCGCTCGATATTACACTGGATGGGACTACCTCATTTGCAGCCGAACACATGCCCGGATTATTAAAAGGGGTCACCGTATTGAAGGGGAAAGGCAAGGTAGCTGGCGATGAAATTCCTGTACAGTTGATCCCCTATTATGCCTGGAATCACCGGGAAACCAGTCCGATGGCCGTCTGGCTCGGCAGGGAGTCCAGGTGATACTGAACCAGGAGAAAGGTGAAGGTGCCTTTTGCATGAAGACGAGGTTGGGCTACGGGTGGATGGACAGGTATGCCCCGGGCAGCACCTGATCGAACGGAACAGGGAGCGGTTGGGGTGCCGGGCCGATGAAAGATGGTTTTACATGGCTATTAAAGAGGAAACCTTTACCCGTAGGACGAGCCGTTTGGGGAATCCGATTTTGTGACAATAAAAATTAACCGTATACTTCTTTTCACAAGGGTGCGCAGGGAGTAAAAACCGATGCGGGCTTTTTTTAAAACCACATTATTATGCGAAAATTAACCATTTTGTTATTGTTGGCTTTTTCTACAGGCATTTTTGCCCAGCAAAAAGCGGAAACCAAAATATTGGTCAATGCCGATCAGGGAAAATATACCATCGATAAAAACATCTACGGCCATTTTGCCGAGCATCTTGGCAGATGTATTTACGGAGGCTTTTACGTAGGGGAAGATAACCAGCTTATCCCACATACGGATGGGGTGAGAAACGATGTGATAGCGGCACTCCGGGAGTTGAAAGTGCCCGTTCTTCGTTGGCCGGGTGGATGTTTTGCAGATACCTATCATTGGAAGGATGGCATTGGCCCCAAGGGTGACCGGCCCACGATGGTCAATCAATGGTGGGGTGGTGTGACCGAGGACAATAGCTTTGGAACGCATGATTTCCTCAACCTGTGTGAAGCCATCGGGGCAGCACCGTACCTGGCGGCAAATGTGGGAAGTGGTGAAGTAAAAGAACTGGCCGACTGGGTTCAGTACGTCAACCATGACGGCATCAGCCCGATGGCCAACCTTCGTCGCGAAAATGGCCGTGAAACCCCCTGGAATGTCAAGTATTGGGGTATCGGAAATGAAATGTGGGGTTGCGGAGGCCATATGACTCCCGAATATTATGCCAATATCTACCGTCAATATGCCACTTTTGTGGCCGATTGGTCCAATAGTGGTGGGCTGTTCCGGATAGCTTCCGGGGCCAGTGATGGCGACTACCATTGGACGGAAGTGATGATGCGCGACATACGCAGGAACCTGATCGAGGGTGTAGCCTTGCATTCCTATTCTGTGATCGACTGGTCAAACAAAAGTTCCGCTACAAAATTTACCG
>JAOUOM010000071.1 GCA_029880385.1 Cyclobacteriaceae bacterium
GTTCGCTGCTATTTCCTGCCTCTGCTCCTGAGTTTGGGTGCGGACTTTTACTACCGTAAATTTATTGTCCGGATATTTTGCTTCGAGCAGGGAAAGGGACTCGGCAACATCGACAGGATACTCCCATGTCAGGGATGATTCATTGGTGAGGTTGTTTATCTCCTTTTCCATTTCGACGGAACAGGAGAAAAAGAGGGTAACGATGGCCACCATCATGCCTAGCACGACGAGTTTCCACTTCGGAATGTGTTTGGTTTGTTTTTTCATTGCATTTAATCGTTTAATTAACGGGCCTTCATGAAATGAGCTGGCCAGGCCCATTCCAAAAGGCACCATCGAGGCACTAATCAGTAACCTGCGATAGTCTCTTGCCTTGTCTCCTTTCATGACCATGGCATCTGCCTGGTATTCATGGACAAGTTTTAGTTCATTGATCGTAAGCCAGACAAATGGCGACCACCAGCAAATGACACGAAACAGATTTACCAGTACGCTATCAAAGGAATGACCCAATTTACCATGTGCCTGTTCATGGTAAATAATGGATGGATGTGGGTCACCGATAAAAATAAGTCCAAAAAAACTGAAACTTTGCCTGAGCCCGGGATATACCCTCACCCGGACATTTTGAACCAGCAAAGGGGCTGACCTGCGGTACATCCGATACAAATGGAAGAGTGAAACCATGAACCACAGAAAAAACACAGACGAAATGAACACGTACACCAAATCAAATACTGAGATAGGCAAAAAAGCCACCGGAGCCATGAAATACCCACCACTACTTACCATAATGGCCTCTAAAAAATACATGGGCATCACGCCTCCATTGGCGGCAGAAAATGTGGACGATGCCAGGGGCAGGTGCAGTAGCGGAACGATCAATCCGACCAGTACAGATCCGGTCAAAAACAGTCTGCGCGACGCATAATGTGTTTCATTCCGCAAAAACAAAAAGTACAACAACGTAAAGACCGCCTGAGAAATGCCCGCTTCAATGACGTAGTTATTCATTTTCCTGATCTTTTAATTCATTTAATACCTCTTCCAGCTCCGAAAGTGACATGTCATTTTCATTGGCAAAAAAGGAAACCATTTGCTGATACGAGCCGCTAAAAAAACGCCCTACCACACCCTTCATGAGCTGTTTGCTGTACGCTTGCTTTGACATGAGCGGATGATAGCGGTGTGACTTGCCCATTTGCTTATGTCCGACAAATCCTTTTTGTTCCAAAATGCGGACGATGGTCGATACCGTATTGTAGGCCGGCTTTGGGTCAGCAAATTCCGCTATAATTTCCCTGACAAAGGCACTTTCCAATCGCCATAATACTTGCATAATTTCTTCTTCGGCACGTGTTAATTCTTTCATACTAACTAAAGGTTTAGTCAAAACTAAATAATTAGTTAGAAAATTCAAACTAAAAACTAAATTATTAGTTGAATATGGCTTCAAGGACGAATGAACGGGTTTTGTATTTTAAATACATAATGTGAATAAATAAATATGTTTTGATAATTATTTATTATACATTTAAGGAATAAATAAAATGAATCGACATGAAAGGCACTAATCTGGGGGAATTTGAAGAAATCGTAATGCTCACCATTGCCAGTTTGAGCCAGCAGGCCTACAGTGTAACGATCTGCGATGAAATTGAGCGCATAACGGGCAGGTCGGTAAAGCTGGGTGTAGTCCATAGTGTATTGAACCGACTGGAAAGCAAAGGCATGATTGGTTCGCATTTGGGGGATCCAACAGCCGAAAGAGGCGGAAGGCGAAAACGTTTTTTTGAAGTCTCAAATACCGGAAAAGCTGCATTAATCGCTGCAAAATCTCAGCGGGACCAGCTTTGGAACTCGATTCCCGATGTTGTTTTTAACGGACTCAAATGATGCGTCAAAAACCACCAAAATGGGCCGATCGCTTACTGAAATGGTATTGTAAACCAGAAAGGCTGGAGGATCTTCAGGGGGACTTGATCGAGTATTTCGAGCGTAACCTCCAAACAAAAGGCCCATGGTTTGCCCAAATAAGCTATGTTCTGGAGGTTTTTTACTTCATGAGGCTCTATGCATTTAGAAAATTCAAACCACAAGGCACTATGTATTCCATTCACCTGCTAGCTAACTACTGGAAAACCTCCATACGAAACATCGCTCGAAACAAGCTTTTTTCCACCATCAATATCGTGGGACTGGGCATTAGTATGTCGGTGGGCATTGTAATGATCGTCTTTTTGGCCGAACTGCTTTCCTACGACAAATTCCACCGGAATGGCGACCATATCTATCGGCTGGTAAATACCCACTGGGATCATCAACAGGGAGAAAGCAGGTTTGCCTCCACTTCCGCATTGGCCGGATACAAACTAATGGATTCCCACTCAGCCATCCGGGACGTTGTACTGTTTCGTAAATACTTCAAAGGCATCATTAGCTGGCAGGAAAAGTCGCTGGCAATAAATGGTTTATATGCCTCAGAAAATTTCTTTTCCCTGTTTTCCTTTGACCTGCTGAAAGGTGATCCCAACACCGCCTTAAAAAACCCAAATAGCCTTGTAATTACCGAATCATTTGCCAAAAAAATGTTCGGGGAAGAAAACCCGCTCGGTCAGATGGTTTCCATTCAGAGCCAATATATGGATCAGGCAGTGATCGCAGGGGTAGTGGCCGACCCGCCCCTTCATTCCCATATCCAGTTTAATTCCCTTGTCTCCTTTTCCACCTTTGAAAACAAAGTAAAAGCCAATGATGACATTGCCTCGATGTTCCACTGGAACAACATGTGGATGTACCATGTCTATTTCAGGCTGGCAGATGAAGCCAGTGAAGGGGATGTACAGAAATTCCTGGATGAAATGAGTGCCGAACAAAATGAAGGCAACGAATATGTGAAAATCAACCTGGGGCTTCAAAAGTTAGGGGATATTATTCCCGGGGATATCGAAAACAATAGCATTGGGCCATATGTAAGCAAAAAATTAGTGCTCACCCTCCTTTTGCTCACGGGCCTGGTACTGCTTGCGGCCAGCTTTAATTATACCAATCTGTCCGTTGCGCGAGCACTGGGCAGGGCCAGGGAAGTAGGCGTTAGAAAAGTGCTTGGTGCCACCAAAGCCCATATTTTCACACAATTTATCTTCGAAGCACTGATCCTGACCCTGCTTGCTACGTGCCTGGCCTTTTGTATATTTTACTTCGTACGGGATCAGTGGCTTCAGATGGGTTTTTTTAGCCGTAACCTGGCGACGCTCGATTTTCAGATTGAATACCTGGTGCCTCTCGTGGCGTTTGCCCTGATAATGGGCACACTAAGTGGCTTTTTGCCGTCCTTCCTGCTAGCCCGGACACGTGTGCTTCAGGTTTTGAAAAACAAAATACCTGCCCGTTTTTCGTCAGGGCCTGGTGTCCAGATTTTCCTTATTGTCTTTCAGTATGTATTGTCCATCGCATTTATCATAGGTGCCACCATAAGCTACAAACAGTTTATATACACCACTACCTATGACCTGGGGTTTGCGACAGAAAATATCCTTACGGTGAATTTGTGGGGCAATGATGCGGATTTAGTGAAAAAGGGGTTTAGTGAAGTTCCTGAAATCGGACGTGTATCGGCATCAGGCATACTGCTTAGTACAGGAGAGCAATGGGGCGAACATTTGAAATATGAGGATCCTCATGACTCCATCATCGTCTATTTAAATACCGTGGATGAACATTATATTGACCTCTATGACATACCCCTGCTGGCCGGTTCTAACTTTCGGCATACGACAAAAGACAGTGAAGTACAGCAGGTAATGGTAAATGAAAAGCTTCTCGAACGATTTGACCTGGGCACACCAACAGAGGCCGTTGGAAAACGACTTAAAGTAGAAGGAAATCAAGCTGTGGAAATTGTAGGGGTCATTCCAAATATTCAATACGCGACAGTCGAATCAGAAACCGAACCTTTCCTGCTCAAATACCAAAACGAAGATTATCAGGTAATTGGTCTTAAAATTAATTCCCCTGACCTGCCGGTTGTCATCGAAAAACTGGAAAAGGCGTGGGATAACATTGACCCCATACATCCCTTTACGGCCCATTTTTATCAGGACAGGATCTCAGAAACCTACAAGAGGTACTACGAACAAATGAAAATGGTAGGATTTCTTGCCTTCTTATCCATAGTAATAGCAGCAATGGGAATGTTGGGAATGGCGGTATATACGACAGAAAGCCGCATGAAGGAAGTCAGCATACGCAAAGTACTGGGTGCATCTGCGCAACAATTGGTTGTGCTGTTATCAAGCAGGTTTATCTGGATGATATTGGCTGCATCACTCATTGCTGTACCCGCCACTTATTTTGTGTTTGAGCAGATGGTTTTACGGGATCATGTCCACCGGATCACGATTGGCCTGTTTGATTTGACTATTGGCACTATTATCCCCTTGTTTATCTGCGTGATCATTATTTCATGGCAGGTACGCCGAATTGCCCGGACAAACCCATCCGACACTTTACGTGATGAATGATCCGTTTGCTGACAAGTTGAGGAAATAGGCCCACATGATAACAATCAGTGGAAAACATTCGCGCAGCATGTAACTTAGGCTAATCACCCACATGCTAGTGCCATGACGCAATCACATCGTTTCGACCTGTCGCAGTTTATTGTCAAACCCGGAAAATATACGCCACTCGCCTCATTTGACCCGGGGTATACCGGCCAGTTAAAAGGGAAAAAGCATAGTAAAACCACACTAAAGGAAGACATTGATGATCTTGCAGCTGCACAGGAACTATTATGGGCAAGCAAACAATTTTCCCTGCTCATCATTTTTCAGGCCATGGACGCAGCAGGCAAAGACGGCACCATCAAACACGTGATGTCAGGGATCAATCCACAGGGGTGTGATGTCTTTAGTTTCAAGGCCCCGACTGAAGAGGAACGACTCCATCATTTTCTGTGGCGACCGGAAAAATACCTTCCCCCCAGGGGCAAAATTGCCATTTTCAACCGCTCGTATTACGAAGAAGTCCTCGTGGTACGTGTCCACCCTCAATTTTTAGCTACCGAATGGCTACCGATTGACCGCCGACAGGCACCCCTGGAACAAGTCTGGCAATCACGCTATGAAGAGATAAACGAGTTTGAAAAAAGGATCACCAAAAATGGCATAACGGTCATTAAATTTTTTCTGAATGTTTCAAAAGAAGAACAATTAAAAAGGTTTATCAGCCGATTGGAAAACACAGATAAAAACTGGAAGTTTTCAGCCAGTGATTTTGAAGAAAGAAAATACTGGAATCAATACCAGGAAGCCTATGAATTGATGGTGAATGCAACAAGTACAGCCCATGCCCCCTGGTATATAGTGCCTGCCGATAACAAATGGTACCTCCGTGCCGTAGTGGCAGATGTAATCACAGCCCGAATTGCCGAAATGGATCTGAAATTCCCCGAAGTAAGTGCGGAAAAAATAAAAAAACTAACAAACATCAGAGAACAACTTCAGGATGAATTGAAATACACAAAAGGCAAAAAATAACATGATTTTTTAAAACCGTCCGTACCCCTTCACTTACCATTCTTAAAAACGAATAGTGATATATTTTCTTCAATGTATCCTATTTAGTACCTTTGTCAGGCCTTGTGCAAACCGCTAGTTATGGAAAAAGAAGTATGGAAACCCTATTCGGAGGATAACCTTCGCTCGAAATTTTTAATTTCAAATTTTGGTAACGTCAAAAGTATCCAGTCTACAGACCCGGAGCATCCACGCCTGTTAAAAGGCTATAAAAATGCAGGCTATCCGTGTATCCCTACCCGCTTGACAAACGGGAAAAACACATTGATATATGTCCACAAACTTGTTGCCCAGCTATATCTTGACAATCCCAACAACTATGACAAAATCATTCATGTGAATGGTGACAAGAGTGATGCCCGTGCATCCAATTTAAAATGGGTGGATCAGCAAACGTTTTATGAAAACCAGAAAAAACTGGCTCAGTTAAAATATACTGCCCCAAAGGGCATAGCCCGAAATGCCAAACTAACCGAATCTCAGGTAAAGGTTTTGAAAAAGAAAATCCACGATCCCAACAGGAAAACCCGTTATAAGATGCTGGCCAAGCAATTTGGTGTGTCGGTCGGCACGATTTTCGCCATCAAAAGGGGTGAGCGATGGAAAAACATCGTCTAACAATACCCGATCTAAATAAAAAAAGGCCTTGCTAAATGCAACGCCTTTTTTTGTGCCTAATTCGGAACCCCTTACAAGGCAATTCCAATAAACGACTTAAAAGCCAGACCCATCAATCCTGTGATAAGCATGGTCAAACCCAGTCCTTTCAAACCACCGGGCACATTTGAGTATTTTAATTTTTCGCGAATAGCCGCCAATGCGACAATGGCCAGGAAAAAACCAACACCTGAACCAAATCCAAAGGAAGTAGCTTCCATAATTGTGTAATCGCGCTGCACCATAAACAACGAAGAACCAAGAATTGCACAGTTTACCGCAATCAGGGGAAGGAATATCCCCAAAGAGCCGTATAAGGCAGGAGATACTTTCTCAATCACCATTTCTACCAGCTGCACCATAGAGGCAATAACAGCGATGAACATGATGAACTGTAGAAATGTAAGATCCACACTGGCAAAGCTGGCATCCAGCCAGGCCAAAGCACCTTCCTTCAACACAAATTCCTGAAGAAGCCAATTGACCGGAACGGTAATGGTAAGTACGAATACCACGGCGATCCCTAAACCAAAAGCCGTTGATACCTTTTTAGAAACCGCAAGAAAAGAACACATGCCCAGAAAGTAGGCGAAAATCATGTTGTCAATAAAAATCCCGCGGAGGGCTATATTAAATAATTCCATCTCTCTTCTTGATTTAATGTTCTACGTAACCAGTTTTTGTGCGTTGTACCCAAATGATTATACCAAGTACCACAAAGGCACCAACCGGGTCAACCATCAATCCCAACTTCGGAAATGAATCCCACCCTATTGCTTCGAAAACCTTAAAACCAAATACAGAACCGGATCCCAGTAATTCACGGAAAAACGACACGGTGAGGATAATCCAGGCATAACCAAAGCCACTGCCCAATCCATCCAGCATGGAATCATAGGGTTTATTGCCCATGGCATATGCTTCCAGGCGCCCCATTACGATACAGTTGGTAATAATCAGTCCGACAAATACACTGAGCATTTTAAACATATCGTAATAATAGGCTTTTAGTGCTTCGCTCACCAATGTCACGAGCATGGCAATCACCGCCAATTGAACGATGATCCGTACCCGGTTTGGAATCAGGTTACGGATAAGTGATATGGACAAGTTGGAAAAAACGACAACAAATGTCACAGAGATAGCCATCACCAGTGTTGGCTCCATTTTCACCGTAACGGCAAGAGCCGAACAAATACCCAATACCTGAACGGTAATCGGGTTTTCGCTCACCAGGGGATCAGTGACTACTTTTCTTCTTCGCTTGGACAACAAAGCCTCGGCAGGTGCTTTGACCTCCTCGACTTCAATTTCTTCTATTACGTTTGCTTCTGCACTCATGGTGTTTAGTCGTTTACGGCTAATCTATTTTCCGACTTAATTTTTGAAAGATAGGCTGAATAACATCCCAGGTATTCGGCCAGCATTTTATTGACTCCCTTTGCTGTAAGGGTTGCACCAGACATTCCATCCACCTGATGATCGGTAAGGTTCGTATTGCCTTCCCCTTTTACCATGGTAATGGAAATCACGTTGCCGGATTCGTCAAAAATCTTTTTACCTACATATCGCGCCTGGACTTTTTCATCGGTAATGCGGGCACCCAGTCCTGGAGTTTCACCTTTATGGTCAAACGCAATCCCCCTCACGGTATTCAGGTCTTTATCAACCGCAATAAAGCCCGAAATCCAGTCCCAAAGCCCA
>JAOUOM010000072.1 GCA_029880385.1 Cyclobacteriaceae bacterium
CCACTGCTCCTTGAGGAACTACTGCCTCCACTACTACGACTTGAGCTACTGGGCGTATAGCTTCCACTGCTACGGCTTGAACTGCCGGATGAATAGCCTCCACTGCTCCTAGAGGAACTGCTGCCCGAAGGTGTATAACCTGATCGAGAAGTTGAGCCTGAACTACTCCGTGTACTACTTCCACTACCATAGGTACTTCTGGATTGAGGTGCGGTACTCTCATATCGCCTTGTCCCTGTAGAAGATGACGGGTTGTATGTACGGGTTGACTGTCCTGAAGTGCTGGTTCGGGAGCTCGGTCCACTGGTGCCGGATGAACGACTATAGGCAGATCCGGTTGTTGTCCGGCTATTATCCTGATAGGTACGGGTACGGTAGGCAGCAGAAGAAGCAGAACTTCCCTGAGTGGAGGTCGTATATCGTCCTGCACTGGTTCGGGTACTTGCCTGACTTGACGAACGGCTATACGCATTGTTTGTAGTTGTCGTACGTGCCCGGCTGTAATACTCATTTTGTGATTGCGAATAATCTCTTCTTCCACTGGACGTACTTGTAACAGCCGAAGCCCTTCTGTCCTGCACACTATTGGATCGGCTTGGTCCTGTCACTACACCTCCGCGTGTATACCTGCTGCTTCGCACCACATTACGGGTGGCTCCCACTTCACGATAGGCATAGCCGATGCTACTCCCATTATAAAATCCATTGTAATAGCCGTTTCTGTAACCATTCCAATAGCTGTAGTAATTGGCGTGATACGAATTCCACCGGCTATATCCCCAGGGATTGTAGGAATACCACGAATGATAATAGGGCATGCCATAATAATTTCCATACCAGGGATCATACCATCCATCGTACCAATAACCGGCATAATAGGGATTGGAGTAATACCAGGGATTGTAATTGCTGTATCCAAACCCAAATCCCACATTCCAGCCGGACCAACTGTTCCAGCCCACGTATGGATTTACGCCCCATGAACTATTAAATCGGTTTGGGGAATAGCTGGAACCATAATAATTATTGATTACCACTGGACTATTGCCATAATTACCATTGTATTCCTCCTCGGGATAGTATTCAGTTTCCTCTTCTTCAAATTCTTCACGGCTTTGATCGGAGAACGCTGCCCGGGATTGATTGGAATAACGAGCCATGTATTCGGGATTGACGTTACGAGCCGAAACAGTGTCCTCATAGGACTTGTTTTGGTATGATTCGTATACGTTGTTGCTTTCCCCCACCGCCGGTTTAAGGCTATAACTTACCTTTTTCCTGTCTTTTTTGGTGAAATACATATCATCACTCTCTTGTGCAGATGAACCGAAAACCACCATCAGCATAAGGAATGCCGAGGTTATTTTGAGGGTAGGGATTAACTTTTTCATAATTTCTAGCCGTTAAATTAAAGAATGCTTCTCATAAGTTACGTCTTCCCGATCTATATTTGAAGCCATTATCTATTCGTGATAATAATTAGCAATTACTATACCAATTTAAAAACAAATAAATGGCGAAAGCGATTCCAGGCAGGGCAGAGGATTATTCTTTGTGGTATAATGAACTCGTAAAAAAAGCAGGCCTAGCAGAAAACTCCCCCGTAAGGGGCTGTATGGTAATAAAACCCCATGGTTTTGCCATCTGGGAAAAAATGCAGCAGCAACTGGATAAAATGTTTAAGGAAACCGGGCATGAAAACGCCTATTTTCCCTTGTTTATCCCCAAATCCTACCTGAGCAAAGAGGCCAGCCACGTGGAAGGGTTTGCCAAAGAATGCGCCGTGGTAACTCATTACAGGCTCAAAATGGACCAGGAGGGCAAAGGCGTGATAGTGGATCCCGATGCCCGGCTGGAAGAAGAACTCATCGTTCGCCCCACTTCCGAAACCGTAATCTGGGACAGCTACAAAAACTGGATACAGTCCTACCGCGACCTTCCCCTGCTGATCAACCAGTGGGCCAATGTGGTGCGGTGGGAAATGAGGACCCGCCTGTTCCTCAGGACTGCCGAATTTCTCTGGCAGGAAGGCCATACAGCCCATGCCACGCGTCAGGAAGCCGAAGAGGAAGCTGTAAAAATGATGCACGTATATGCTGATTTTGCCGAAAACTACATGGCACTACCCGTTATCAAAGGTGTGAAATCAGAAAGTGAACGCTTTGCCGGTGCCGTAGACACCTATTGCATTGAGGCACTCATGCAGGATGGTAAGGCCTTGCAGGCCGGAACTTCCCACTTTTTGGGTCAGAATTTTGCCAAAGCCTTTGATGTGAAATTCGCCAACCGCGAAGGGAAAGAAGAATTTGTCTGGGGTACTTCATGGGGCGTAAGTACCCGGTTGATGGGAGCCCTGATCATGGCGCATTCGGATGACGATGGATTGGTCGTACCGCCAAAACTCGCCCCGATACAAGTGGTCATCGTACCCATATACAAAGGAGAGGAACAACAAACGGCTATCAGCAACGTAGCCCGTTCCTTAAAGAAAGAAATGGAATCCATGGGCATTTCTGTTAAATACGACGACCGGGACACGCAAAAACCAGGATGGAAATTTGCCGAATATGAACTGAAAGGGGTTCCTGTCCGTATGGCCATCGGCCCCAAGGATCTGGAAAACGGAACCGTGGAGGTAGCCCGAAGGGATACAAGGGAAAAAAACGTATACCCGGTAGAGGGTCTCGCTCAAAAAATAAATGACTTACTCGAAGACATTCAAAACAATATCTACCAAAAAGCACTAATTTTCAGGAAAGAAAATACGCATCAGGCCAACAGCTATGATGAATTTAAAGAAATAATTGAAACAAAAGGTGGCTTTGTCTATGCTCATTGGGACGGAACTGCCGAAACGGAGGAAAAAGTGAAAAACGAAACCAAAGCGACCATACGCTGTATACCGTTGGATTCCGACAATGTACCAGGTACCTGCATGGTTACCGGCAAGCCGTCGAAACAACGGGTGATTTTCGCCCGCGCCTACTAACCACATCTGAAAATGGAATGGCTTGAAATAATTGGATTTGTAATCTTGGGAATTGCGCTGGTCGTAGCCGAAATTGTGTTTATACCGGGCATTTTTATTGCCGGGTCAATAGGGGTGCTGAGTTCCATTTACGCCATTCATTTAGGATATATAAACTATGGTAACAGCACGGGGACACTCATTCTGATTGTCGTCATTATGGCCAACATACTGGCTCTGGTTTATACTTTTCGTGGGAAATCCTGGGAACGGTTTTCTTTACGAGATGTCAATGAAACGAAAGTCAACCACAACCTGCTGGGGAATTTTGATGTGGGAAATACGGGTATCACGACCTCCGTACTCAAACCAATTGGCAAAGCCATCATCCATGACCGGGAAGTTGAAGTGCGATCAAACGGAATGTATATCAATGAGAATGTTTCAATAGAAATAACTAAAATAGAATCAGGTAAAATTTTTGTAACCCCTATTAACTAAAAACATGGATTTAAGCATATTTACAATCATTCTGGTCTTTCTCGGGATCATCGGCTTTTTTATACTTATCTACTACATCCCGGTAGGGCTTTGGATCACCGCGCAGGTAACCAACGTTAGAGTTGGGCTTTTTGAACTGTTCTTTATGCGAATACGTAAAGTGCCCCCTTCTATCATTGTCCAGTCGCTGATCACCGCTACCAAGGCAGGCCTTACGATTCAGGAAGACAACACCTCCACCAAAAGGCAGTTGAGGACCCAAGATCTGGAAACCCACTACCTGGCTGGTGGCAATGTACCCCAGGTGATCAAAGCCCTGATCTCGGCCGACAAAGCCAATATTAACCTCACCTTTAAGCAGGCTACTGCCATTGACCTGGCAGGCCGTGATGTGTTTGAAGCCGTACAGATTTCCGTAAACCCCAAAGTAATCAATACCCCTTCGGTAGCCGCCGTGGCTGCTGACGGTATCCAGTTGATCGCCAAAGCAAGGGTCACCATCCGCGCCAACATTCAGCAACTGGTAGGTGGTGCCGGGGAAGATACAATCCTCGCCCGCGTTGGGGAAGGCATCGTTACATCTGTCGGTTCAGCTGCCTCGCACAAGGAAGTACTTGAAAACCCTGACAAAATATCCAAACTTGTTCTGGCTCGTGGACTGGATGCCGGCACTGCCTTTGAAATCCTGTCCATCGATATTGCCGATGTGGATGTAGGAGCCAATATCGGGGCAAAATTGCAAACAGACCAGGCCTCTGCCGACTTAAAAGTAGCCGAAGCAAAAGCTGAGGAAAGAAGGGCCATGGCCGTAGCAGAAGAACAGGAAATGGTGGCCAAGGCACAGGAAGCCCGGGCTAAGGTAATCCTGGCTGAAGCCGAAATACCCAAAGCCATTGCCGAAGCTTTCCGTGGTGGAAACCTCGGCATAATGGACTATTACAAATTTCAGAATATCCAGGCCGATACAGACATGAGAGAGTCTATTGCCGGAACAGGAAAATCATCCGGTAAGAAAAAAGAGTAAAATTTCCAATAGTAAAAAGCCGCTTTCATTAGCGGCTTTTTTTATTTCCTTATACGACTTATCTGCCCTATTTTTTCCTCCTGCCTACGCAATACGGACAAGGCCGTATTCGCCTCCACTTCCCTGAACCGTACCCGGTTCCCCGGTGCCAATTGTGCAAATGTCCCGATATCTGCACTGATGACAGATGCGATGCGCGGATAACCTCCCGTCACCTGGCAGTCAGCCATCAGAACGATCGGCTCCCCGGATGATGGCAGTTGTACCGTTCCCCTCACCACAGTCCGTGAAGGGATGTCATAGCCGGATGCCGCCAGGTGCACCCCCCCCAGCCGATACCCCATCCGGTTGCTATGAAACCCAATGGTAAATGCCCGTGAAAAAAATAAATCAACCGACTGAGGATCTAGCCAGTGAAATTCTGGCCCTGCTAGCACCCGTATGGTGGCAGATTGACCATAATAGGGCTGCATATCCTCCGGTATTCGAATCCGGTCGTTTTTGGCGGGTCGCACCTCCACTTCAATCTGGTCGTTTTTCTTCAGTGGCCTTCCATGCAACCCACCCATAGCCGTTGGCAAATACGTGGCCAGCGAGCCCATGACTTCTTCCACCTTCCATTCTCCCGCCACAGCCAGGTACCAGATGTTTCCATATCCGATATCAAGGATTTTCAGCACATCCCCTGCATACACCGCTAGTGCCCCAATCTCCTGCCTAATGGTGCCATTAAGGGAAAATTTTCTGACGGCCCCCGTTATGGCAAGCATACACCCGGTATGAAACCGCAATGCCGCACCTCTGCCAAAAAATTCGAGCAAAGGAGATCCCACAGGATTCCCGACCAGTTGATTGGCCAAAGCCGCACTATACGGATCCATAAACCCTGACCTGGGTATACCATACGACATGTACCCTTTTCGACCTCCGTCCTGAATGGTCGCAAGTGTGCCCGGCTGTACTACCTCAATCATGGTAATGGTAAAATTCATGTGAGGTAATAGCCGTAAATCGCACACGTTGGCCTACCTCTACCTGAAAAGGGGACGATGCTCCCGGATCAAAAAAACTACGTGGCGTGCGGCCAATCACATACCAGCCTC
This sequence comes from Cyclobacteriaceae bacterium, assembly GCA_029880385.1. Classification (GTDB taxonomy): domain Bacteria; phylum Bacteroidota; class Bacteroidia; order Cytophagales; family Cyclobacteriaceae; genus JAOUOM01. The sequence continues at coordinate 5,597 of JAOUOM010000072.1, forward strand.
CCGGTACTTCGCGCGGATAAATACCACACTGAAGGCCCGCAATGGCGACCGACCCTTCGGGAATGCTCAACGACGGAGAGGACTTGCGCGGGATTTCAAGGATTCCGGGTAAGCCGTCCATGTAGAAAAAACCCGGAACAAACCCATACATGACCACTGTATACAAGGCTGCCTGGTGTGCATCAATTACCGCTTGCCTGTCCAGGCCCAACTGGTGGGTCAGGACCTTCATATCCGGGGCAAATTCCGCCTCATAACATACAGGGATGATTGCTTCCGGCAACATGGAACCGGCAATGGATCCATCATACTCAAAAATATCCAGTAAGGATTTCCACTGTGCCTCATCAAACCGAAACGGATCGAAAAGAACCGCCAATGACGTTTTGGTGTACGAAAGATCCTCCAGTCCGCTCAGGTGGTTCATTTTCAGAAAATTGCCAAGTGCAAGGTAAAAACCAAAATCCCGATGACCTTCATCCTGTACTTCAATGGCATGATCGGAAAGGTAATGGTATCTCATGGTCAACTTTATCGAAAAGACAAACCCATTTTCTCCCCTTCACATTTAATGGTTTTCAGCAGGTTTAGGACATTGGGATTATCCCCATGCACACAGAAAGTATCTGCCTGCAGACGCAGAATATCCCCCTCATGGGTCGTTACTTCCTGACGGCTGACCATCGACATAAGTTGTGAAAGGACTTCATCTTCCTTTACCAGCAAGGCCCCTTCCACACGACGTGGTACAAGGCTCCCGTCATTTTGATAGCGCCTGTCGGCAAATCCCTCGCGGACAAATGTCAATCCGACAGCAGTTGCCGCCTTTTCATGACAGCTTCCGGGCAGTCCCACATATTTCAATGCCGGATCAATGGCCAATATGGCTTTTGCGAGGATATCAGCCAGGTGTTGTTCTCCTGCCGAATAATTGTACAGGGCTCCGTGCGCTTTTACATGAACTAATTTTCCTCCGCAGGCTTCCGTCATGCCTTTCAGGGCACTTACCTGGTATATAATGGTGGCATATAGTTCCTCATGCGTCATTTCCATTTTACGCCGGCCAAAACCCATCAGGTCGGGATATCCGGGATGGGCTCCTATGTTCACATCATTTTCGATCGCTGCCTCAATAGCCTGATAAATGCCCAACGGATCACCGGCATGAAAGCCACAGGCAAGGTTACAGGACGAGAGCCAAGGCATCAGCTCTCTGTCATTGGCCACTTTGTACGTACCAAACCCCTCGCCCAAATCACAATTGATATCGATGAAATGTGTTTTTTGCATGGCAATGCCTATATTTTTTAGAGTAAACCCAACGAAGTTACGATACTTTTCAGGCCCAGGCCAGCCACAATCATTACAATTAGGATGCCCAGCACATTGGACAAAATACCGTTGCGGTTTTCACCCATCTTTTTTGAATTCATGATTACCAGTAAAAATACCGCTAAAATGGGCAACAGCAGGCCGTTGGTAAACTGTGCCACCTGTATGACAAACAAAGGCCTGATGCCCAGGCTGGCAATCACCAATCCGGATGCCAGGATACTCATCCAGGCTCCCCTAAACCATCCCGAACGTAAATCCGGCAATTCGTTTTTCCATAAACCCGCAATCGCATATCCCGCTGCCAATGGGGCCGTAATGCTGGAAGTAAGGCCGGCGGCAAACACGCCGCAAGAAAGAAACCCTGTGGCAAAATCACCAAGAAGCGGACGAAGCTGCTCGCCCAGTTCGGCAAGCCCCTGCGCTTTGACCCCCGACAAAAACAAGGTAGAAGCTGCCGTCAGTAACACACACAGGGAAATGATCCCCCCGATGGAAATCGAAATAAATACATCGCGGCGAACAAGCGGAAGTTTATCCGCACCCGACCATTTGGCCGATACCGTTGCCGAATGCATAAAAAGATTATAGGGGACGATGGTCGTGCCGATCAGGCCTATGGCCATAAACGTGGAGCCGGAAGGCAGCGAAGGCACCAGCCCTTTCAGCAGTGCAGTGAAATCAAGGGAAAGAAAAAAGATGGTCACTAAAAAGACCGTGCTCATCAATGCCACAAGTCCAATCAATACCTTCTCGACCACCTGGTATTTGCCAATAAAAAGCAGGATAAATACCGCCATGGCTGTGCCCCACACAAAATAGTGTACCGGCACGTCTGTTTGTCCGGCCAACTGTTGCAAGCCAATGGCTGCACCAAGCAGGTTGCCCGACTGATAGGCACCATTTCCAAGCCAGATAGCCAAAAATACCAGCAAAGATGCGCCTGTTTTAATCAGTGGATGATGGTATTCCGTACGCAGGGCGTAGGCAAGGTTCATCTGTCGGA
>JAOUOM010000073.1 GCA_029880385.1 Cyclobacteriaceae bacterium
GTCGGTACGAAACATTCTTCAGATTATGGGCAAACCGGCCTGGGCATTTCAAACGCTGCGTCATGGTACGCCCCGGTTTGCCAATATGCTGCCCTATATGCCAAAAAACCTGAACATCAAAAAGCTGGGACTCTTCATGGACCAAACGTTTTCCGGTCGGCTCACCGAAGCTAAAATTGCCCGGCTACGGGATAAATGGCCGGGCAAACTGGTGGTCAAGGGCATTGTAAACCCGCAGGATGCCCGGAAAGCCGTTAACTTAGGCGTGGATGGTATCATTGTTTCCAATCATGGGGGCAGGCAATTGGATGCCGGACAGTCTACCATCAAACCCCTGGAGGCACTGGTGAAAGAGTTTGAGCAGAAACTTACGATCATGATCGATAGTGGTTTGCGCTCAGGCCCTGACGTGGCCCGGTGCCTGGCCAGCGGGGCAAAATTTACCTTTATGGGCCGGCCATTTATGTATGGGGTGGGTGCACTCGGTGCGAAAGGGGGCGACCATACCATTGCCATGATGAAAATCCAGTTTCAGCAGGTGATGGATCAATTGTGCTGCCGTACCACAGGTGAGTTGCCTGCTCACCTGATCAGGTAAACAAACCGTCTTCAGGACTTTCGGTACGATTTGAGACGGTAATTTTTTATCATAAAATCAGTTGGTAATGGCTGGCCGCTTACCAGTAGTGCGGCACCCAGCGCACTGCCCTGCGCATTTTCAGCGGAGAAAATTTCCAGGTCGGGGCGTTTGGAGGCGATCAACTGAACAAATACCTCATTTTCTCCAAAACCCCCGTCGATGAAGACCTTTTTTACCGGGCTATTGCCCAATACCAGTTGCAGGGAAGCCAGTTGCAGGTCTGTGAGCTCATCCATCAGGTGAAAGTACGCATCTTCATAGGAGTCGAAATGGCTCCTATCCATGCCGCTGCCGTTTCGTACCCCAAAACGCTCGGGCTGTAGCGGCCCATGGTCAAACCAAAAGTCGGCTGATCCTGCGCGTCGCGACTGAAATGGCCTCCAGCGTATTTGGTGAAAGTGGCCCACGTCTACGCCAAAACTCCTGGCCAGCGTGTGGAGTTGCTGCTCCAGATGACGGCCCAAAAATAAACGGGAAGCTTTCACTGTATTTCCCGTAGGGGCAAGAAAATGAAGGCAGTCCCTGTGCAACTCATCTTCTGTCAGGGGTTGATGGTTAAAGGGGTTCATGCAGATGCTCCAGGTACCGGTCGAGATCAGCGCAAACGGAGTGTCGATCGCTTGCAGATAGGGCACCAGGGCGGCCGAACTATCATGTACGCCCACGCCGACCCTGAGCTGCCGTCCTTGCCAGTGGGCGTTATGTATGTGGGTGGCTCGCCCGGCAGGCGGAAGGTAGCGTGTCAGTCCTTCTGTTTCCAGCCAACCGGCATATCCCTTTTTTTCAAAATCCCAGAGTCCCGTATGGCAGCCAATGCTCGTGTGTTCGGCATAAAAATGCCCCGTAAACAGGCTGCTCAGGTATTGGGGGAAATGGAGGGAGAGGGCCAGTTGGGCCAGCTTTTCGGGCTTGGCATGTTTCAGGTAATACAACTGGAGACCCGAATTGAGCAAACCCATCCACGGACTGGCTGTCGTGAGCTCAAATGCATGTCGCGAGAGGCATTGGGAAAAAAAGGATTTCGCTAGCCAGTCAGGAAATGGCTTCAGGTAATTGTAGAACGGAGGCAGGTACCGGCCTGTCCGGTCAAGGTGTACCAGTGAGGCACCGTAGGTACTGAAATTGAGGGCCTGCACCACATACCGGTCATCCGATAGCAGCTTTTCGGCACATGCCCGGATCCAGTCCGCGATGGCAGGCAGGTTATCAGAAGGAAACCCGTCTTCGTCGGGGATTTCATCAAACCGGACGATTTCCTGCTCGACAATGGAATAATCCGGGTCAAACAGAAACCATTTTTTATTGGTTTTGCCTATGTCAAAAATCAGTGTGACAGGCTGACCTTTCATTTTACAGTCCCGTTGACCGGGTATTTTTGCCACGTTGGCTGATCAGCTGTCTGCGCACTTCCAACTGCCGGTAGGTGGTCAGCGGATCCAGTGCCGCACCCATCCGCAGGCGTGATTCGGCCAGTAGCGGGCGTACATCCGTACGGAACGCATCCTGAAGGAGTTGCTGGGCCCTTACCGGGTCATTGGCCTGTTGTGCTTCACCCAGTGCGACCCGGTCCACGATCAGTGCCTGCGCATAGGCAGTGCGTATGGCCTCTACCGATTGCAGGAGGTCTTCCATTGGATCCTTCAGGTTATGGCTGGCATCAATCATCCAGGCCGGTGCAGGGTTTTGGGTGGCAGCCATGCCATCTACCAGTTCGTTGAAAATGAGAAAAAGCTGAAAAGGCTTGAGGCTTCCTACCGTCAGGTCGTCATCTCCGAATTTGCTATCGTTAAAGTGAAATCCCCCGAGCTTTTGTTGCATCATCAGTACTGCCACGATCTGTTCGATGTTGGTATTGGGCAGGTGGTGCCCCAGGTCCACCAGGCTCAGCGCCTTTGGGCCCAGCTGGCTGGCCAGTAGCATCGAAGTGCCCCAGTCCGGAATGACCATCGAGTAAAAATACGGTTCATAGGGTTTGTATTCGATGAGTAGTTGCCAGTCGGCGGGCAGGTAGGCATAGATTTCAGCCAGTGCATCCCGGGTTCGGCTGAGTGCTTCCCTGAAATTGTTTTGTCCCGGATGGCTCGACCCGTCAGCCAGCCAGACAGTGAGGGCTTTTGAGCCCAGCGACACACCATGGTCGATCACCGCTTTGTTGTGGGCGATGGCTTGTTGGCGTACATCGGGATTAACGTGGCTGAGTGAACCGAATTTATAGGAGTGAGGGGCATTTGGCTGATCCTGAAACGTGTTGGAATTGACCGCATCAAAGACCAGTCCATGGTCAGCAGCCAGAGCTTTAATGGCCGCAGCATCAGCCGGGATGTCCCAGGGTATGTGTAGGCTGATGGCCCCGCTCGATGCATTGAGGGCATGGAGCAGCCCCACATCGGCTATTTTTTCTTCGAGTGAGCGCGGTTCGCCACCTCCGCCATAGCGGCCAAAGCGTGTTCCCCCGGTGCCCAGTGCCCAGGAGGGGATGGCCACCTGAAATCCATTGAGCTGGCGGATTATCCCTTCCACATCCGAGCCACTGCGTGTCAGTTGGCCAGCCAGAAAATCATACCGTATGCGGTGATTGGCCAGTTCGGCCTGTTGGCTTTCTTCGAGTAGGTTTTTGTCGATCATCAGGCGTTGATTTTAGTCCCGTACATTAACAGCCCGGAAGATACTACAGTCATGGCGTATTCAAAAGACAAGGCCTGCCAGCGGAAGCTTTGCGTGTTCATAAGCGGAGGTTTTTTTGCAGCGGCCGGGGCTCGCTGGTCGGGCACTGTACGCCCGCCATCCGCTGTATCTTTCCTTGCCGGATGTGAACCACCCGTTTTTTGGCAGCATCTGTCAGCTTGGGCCGGTTGTTTGTGGCCTGTTTTCGTGACACAAGGAAAGGATGCCGCTACTGTCGGGGCTGGGAGGCATGTGGTTGGCTCATTCGAGGATATGTTGGGACAGCCGGATCAGACTTTATCTGTTTCTAACATGTGGTAATGGGGTAGTTCCCGGATTTATAAAATCCATTACTTGGAAAATAAGTGCCTATCTTTGGGTAAAGTAACGTCAATATTCAAAAAAGACACAATCATGGGAAAAGCACAGGATGCCAAAAAAAATGTAAAGAAAGAACCTGCGAAAACACCGAAAGAAAAGAAGGCCGCCAAGGCCGAAAAAAAACAAAAAAACAGGTAAATCAGGAGGCTGGACAATAAACTATCCGCAAATGTCCTTGCGGGCTGCTAACAAGGTATGGTTTTACAAATATTGGGATATTAACCTTCGGAATTTTTCGCTTTGTGCTGTTTAGGCATTCAAAACGGCGATCAATCAAAAAATGCATAACAAGCTAACGCATAATAGGATTATTTAATGGTAAATAAGTAAAATCAGGAGTTGATGTTGCCTGAAGGTGATAAATGATCGTGTTAATTTTTAGTAATTATTGAAATAAATTATATTCCAATCAATTTTGTTCAAAAGTTATGAGGATATATAGGCTTGCTTTGTATTTACTTATTTTGGCATTTGCACAAAATGTAAGCGTAGCCGACTCTGAAAAACCTGACCTTTTCTTTCATCATTTAAAACATGACCTGAAAAGCCTTTGGATACGCACGATTTTTCAGGATTCGTATGGATTTATCTGGATAGGTACCGCTTCAGGCCTACATCGATACGATGGATATGATTTTGACTATTTCCTGACCGAGCGGAGTCCCTTGGGGCGAAACTACAGTATGATCAATGCCATATATGAGGACAATGATACGTCACTTTGGGTGGCTATGGGAGATGGGTTGTACCGATATAGGCGAAAATTTGATGCATTTGAGAAACAATGTATGGAAACTGTGGAGCAGGTAGGGGCTATCCTGACTATAGCCGAAGATCATGAAAGCCAAATGTGGTTAGGGAGTGAAAAAGCAGGTCTTTTAAAGCGTCGGAATGGTGACAGTGTTTTTCACCTGTACACCTCATCGTTTTTACCGGCCGATTTGCATGTTACTTTTTTAAAATATTCGCAGAAAAATCTTTGGATTGGGACAAAAGGTCAGGGATTATATAGACTAAACCTGACTACAGGAGAAGTGGCCAGTATAGCCGGACTTGAGGGAGCATGGATTACATCGATGGACACGCACAATACATTACCACTTTGGGTCACCACCATGGGACAGGGCTTGTATCAGGTAGATAAAAGTCAAATGGCCGTTGCGGATCACTATACCTATGACCCGTCAGATAGTCATAGTTTGGCAAATGATTTTTGCCAGATTGTGGAGATTGACGATCGTCAATCAGTATGGGTGGGAAACATAAACGGAGGATTACATTTATATGATAGGAAAGACAATACATTTACCCGGTATTATAATAAGCTTGAAAATCCAAACAGTTTAGCGGAAAATTCGATTGAAACGTTATTAGCAGACAGACAGGGAAGGTTGTGGGTAGGGACTGGGCATCAGGGCATTAGTGTACTGGATCCAAACTACAAAAAATTTGATTACTACATGTATAACCCAAATAACACCAGTGGGCTAAATAATAATTCAGTCCGTGGGTTTTGGGAAGACAACGATCAGAATATTTTTATCGCGACTGATGGCGGAGGTCTGAATTACTGGAATAGAAAGACCAATGAATTTGAACATTTTATTGTTGACACAGGGAATAAGCAAACCATATCCTCTGATGCGGTATTAACTTTTACCGAAGACCGTGAAGGCGCACTTTGGCTGGGTACATGGGAAGGCGGAATTAATATATTGAAGGATCTGAAAAAAGGAGCTTTTCGACATCTGGACGCAGACGGAAAAGAGGGGTTTTCACTTCCCAACAACAATGTTTTTGCCTTACTACATGCCAGTGATGATCAAATTTATATAGGTCATTATGGAACCGGCTTGAGCATATATAACCAGGACACAAAGCGGATTTCGAATTACCAGTTTGACCCCAAGGATTCTTTAAGTATCAGTAGTAATGTTGTATATACCCTGTGCGAAGACAGGGACGGGACGGTTTGGGTCGGAACACTGGAGGGAGGGCTAAATAAAATACAGGTGGATGCTGACGGCAACATCAGTTTTAAACGGTTTGTTTTTAATAAGGATAACCCATTTGGAATACCGGATAATGACATCAATCACGTACTGAGTGGGAGTGACGGCTACCTGTGGGTGGCAACACCTGGTGGCTTGGCCAGGTTGAATTACGGGAATGAAAAATTTTATAATTATACGGAAAAAGATGGTCTCCCGACCAATGATATACGGGCATTAGTAGAGGATGATAATGCAACGTTATGGATTAGTACTGCTGCGGGGATTAGCCGTTTTGACCGAATGACAGGCAAATTTAAAAATTACGCTGTGGATGATGGCCTGCTGGATGATCATTTTTTTAAGTTTTCGGCAGGAAAAACTTCACGGGGTGAGCTTCTTTTTGGTGGTGTGAATGGATTCGTGATATTTAATCCCAAATTACTGAAGGACAATCCGAATCCACCCGAAATTTACCTGACAAAGCTTTCTGTTTTTAATAAGGTTTCCATCCAGGGCGAAGTAGGTAGACCCTTGTCAAAGTCATTATTATCGACCCATGAAATTACCCTGGATCCTGATCAGAATGTTTTTTCTATTGAATACACCGGCCTTAATTACTCACGACCGGAACACAACCAATATGCGTATCGGTTGATAGGATTACATGATGAATGGAACTACGTCGGGAATCAGCGTACGGCATCTTTTACAGGATTACCATCCGGTACCTATCAATTTGAAGTAATCGCTTCAAATAACGATGGAATATGGAATCTAAAGCCCGCTAGTGTTACCATACATGTTTTGCAATACTGGTATATGTCAGTATGGTTTCGGACCCTTCTCCTGACAACCATTTTTTTGATAATCCTGTTGGCCGTATACCTTCGGTTTCGATTCTTGAAATATCAGAAGAAAGTGTTGGAATCAAAGGTTTTGTTTAAAACCCGGACGATTCAGGATCAGAAAGATGAACTGGAAAAGCGAAATCAGGAACTTGTTTCCGTAATTGAACATTTGAGAGTGATGCAGCAAAAGCTGGTGGAATCAGAAAAAATGAACATGATTGGCCGACTTGCCGCCGGATTGGCGCATGAGCTTAATAACCCGCTTAACTATATCGGAGGAGCCGTGCACCCTATTAGCCGGAATATTTCTGACCTTGAGAGCATGATTACCTCGGTTGAAGGAAAGGAAATAATCAGGGAGACAAGAGGCCTTCTTGAATTTGTATCGAGTGGTTCAAAAAAGGCTAGTGGCATTGTCAATGGCTTTCTGGGTTTATCACCTCAATCTGATTTTTCAGATTATATGACCATCGACTTGGGTAAAGTGTTGTTGGATTTGATTGAAACATACAGGATTAAATTTCCTGATGCTCATTTTCATTGTGAACTCAAAAACAAAGGTACTGTCTATGGGAATGTGAACGATATTGCGCAGGTATTTCAGAACATACTTGAAAATGCTCTCGAAGCAATTCCGTCGAGCCGACAGGCTAAATTAGTGTGTAGTCTGGATGTTGGTGAGGGATATGCATTTATAAAAATTAGAGATAATGGAGAGGGTGTCCCTCCAGATTCCATGGTTTTTGATCCGTTTTATACAACAAAAGGAGAAAGTCAATCCATTGGACTTGGATTGTTTATCGTATACACCATGATTAAAAAATACAGCGGCGATATCTCATACGTCAGCGGTTCATGGGGCACAGAGTTTATCATCACCCTGCCTGTAGACGGCCAAAAACCGTAAACCAAACGCCCCTTTTGCTAATAGGGGCAAAACCGTCACGGAAATGAAAGAGACCATCGAAAGCTTTTATCGGGCATTTGGCCAGCTGGATGCAGAGGCCATGGTGTCATGTTACCATGCGGATGTCATATTTGAGGATCCGGTGTTTGGTGTGCTCACCGGCGAAAAAGCCTGCAACATGTGGCGTATGCTTTGCCATGCACAGCGTGGGAAGGACTTTCGGATCGTCGTATCGGACCTTTCGGTAGATGGGAAATCCGGGCGTGCACATTGGGAGGTATTTTATCCGTTTGCAAAAAAGGGGCGAAGGGTACATAATGTTGTGGAGGCCCACTTTGAGTTTGAAGCAGGCAGGATCATACGTCACACGGATCAGTTTGCCTTGTACCGATGGGCGCGGCAAGCCCTGGGGGTTCGGGGTATCCTGATGGGGTGGACGGGGTTTTTCAGGAAAAAATTACGAAATCAGGTAC
>JAOUOM010000074.1 GCA_029880385.1 Cyclobacteriaceae bacterium
CGATCCCATGACGGCCGCACCAGCATCCTTCATTACGGTTTTTACATCTTCAAAATCGACGTTGACATAGCCCGATACCGTGATGATCTCTGCAATTCCCTTGGCAGCAGTCGTCAGTACATTGTCGGCCTGGGCAAATGCCTCACGAATGGGCAAGTTGCCATAAATATCTTTTATTTTATCATTTGACACGACAATGACGGTATCACAGCACTCCTTGAGGAGCCTGATGCCCTCGCTTGCCTGCATCATTTTTTTTCGTCCTTCAAAACCAAACGGTGCCGTCACGATACCCACGGTAAGGATATCCAACTCTCGGGCGACCTGGGCAATTACCGGAGCACCCCCCGTGCCGGTACCTCCCCCCATTCCGGCCGTCACAAAGACCATTTTGGTATTATCGGAAAGCAACTCTTTGATGTCTTCTTTGCTTTCGATGGCCGCATTTCTCCCCTTTTCCGGATTGGCCCCTGCCCCCAGTCCACTGGTCAGGCTTACGCCAATCTGCAAACGGTTGGGAATAGGGCTGCTTTCAAGTGCCTGGCGGTCGGTGTTGCACACGACAAACTCCACATCTTTGATGCCCAGGTTGTACATGTGGTTTACAGCATTGCTTCCTCCACCCCCGACACCAATTACCTTGATGATGGACTTGTGATGGGTGGGCAGATCGAATGAATAAGTATTTTCAGCCATGATATTTCTTGTCTACATTGAACAATTCAGTGTTTATCAATAATCGTTGGAATCCTGGATGTCATCCATGAGTAATCCTTTGGTTTTCTCCAGGATAGATTTAAAAAACCGGTTGCCATCCTTGCTTTTCCTGCTGACCTGATGGCCTTTTTCCTGGTATTGTGCATCCCGTATGTCAAGGGCTTTGAAGCCACTCAATACGAGCCCTACCGATGTAGCATACATCGGGCTTTTGACGTTTTCTACTTTGCTTTTGCCAAGGTGCTCATTGGGGTACCCTACCCGGGTATCGAGCCCTGTCATGTATTCAAACAACTGGCGGATGTTGGTCAACTGAGACCCCCCACCTGTCACGACAATGCCTGCTGCAAGTTTCTTGTGATAGCCCGATGCAATGATCTCCGTATGTACCATCTCGATGATTTCCTCCATACGTGCCTCGATGATATGCGCCAGGTTGCGAAGCGAAATCTCTTTTGGGGGGCGGTTTCTGAGGCCGGGAATGGATACAATCTCATTCGGGGAGGCCTCTTCGGAAATTGCCCGTCCAAACTTGGTTTTCAATTGTTCGGCCTGTGATTCCATCACCATACATCCCTGCTTGATATCAGCGGTAATGATATTTCCTCCGAAGGGTATGACCGCCGTGTGGCGGATGATATTGTCATAAAACACCGCTATGTCGGTTGTGCCGCCCCCTATGTCCACCAGGCAAACCCCCGCTTCTTTTTCTTCATCGCTCAATACCGACAAACTTGAGGCCAGGGGCTCAAGGATCAGGTGTTCGATTTCAAGCCCGGCACGCCGTACGCATTTATTTATATTACTAATGGCGTTGGTCTGCGCGGTGATGATGTGAAAATCCGCTTCCAGCTTAACACCCGACATACCCACCGGATCCTTGATCATGTCTTCGTAATCCACAATATAATCCTGTGGCATCACATGGATGATTTCACTCCCCGGAGGGATCACGATCCGGTACATGTCGTTGGCCAGACGGTTAATATCCTCTACGGTAATTTCATCATCGGTGGTACGGGTAATGGAACCGTGGTGGATACTGCTTTTGATGTGCTGGCCTGCGATGCCCACGTTAACTACGCGGATTTCAATCCCAGACTGGTCACTGGCCTCACGTATGGCCTTTTCAATGGCATGAACAGTTTTGTCGATGTTGGTCACAATTCCCCGGATTACACCTTCGGACACGGCTTTGCCCATGCCCAGCACTTCGAGTTTGCCATACTCGTTTTTCTTTCCCACGATCGCACAGATCTTGGTAGTTCCGATATCCAGGCCAACAATAATTTTGTCCTCTTGCATGATTACTAATTTTTTATTTACAGACGATTTGGTTGTTAAATTTTACATTGACTTGTGTATAAGTATTCCAGCCTTTTACAGGCAAAATTTCTTTATAAAACAATGACAGTTTTGCGAATTTTGATTCGAGATTTTCCGGGGCACCAAATACTATTTCCTGCTTGGTCACTTGGGGTACCATGGTAATTTCCCCGTTCTTTGCCAGCATCAATTGTGCAATCTGGGCTTTCCAGAACGGATCTGCCTCGATGTACAGGAGCATTTCCAGTAGTTGCGAACCATAGGCTGTTTCCGTTATATTCTTTTGCCAGGCTTCCCTGCTTGCATTCTGAACGACCGGCACGCGTGCCGTATGCTTTGTATTGAGTGGTAAGAGATTGCCCCTTCGGTCGATATAATGTGATTTGCCATTTGTGCCCATCAGCCTCGCAACAGGGTGCGCCTGTTTGATCTGTACCTGCAGGTTTCCCTCCACATCCAAATACACTTCGGCATCTTCGACAAATGCGTTGACCTCTACACGTCGTTCCAGTTCCTTCAGGTTTAACTGATCCACCGACAGCCCCAATACGTAATCGGTATTCTCTGCATTGATAAGACTGGTCACTTCACCCCTGTCAATAAACGAATTGCCTTCATTATCATTGATTTCCACCATCAGGTCATTGACCATGCGGCCGGATTGTTTTTTTTGTGTAAACCCGATCAGGGCAAACAGCACGGTCAATACACCTAAAATGGACACTATTTTTGGCTGCTGCAGGCTCATCTCTTTTCCTTTTTTATGTAATAATCCCTGATCACAGGCACCAGGGTGTCGATATCTCCTGCACCAATCGTCAGCAAAACCTGCGGATTGAGCTGATCCAAAATCGATGGAAAATCCCCTTTTGAAGCCTTCTGCTTGTTTGTACACTGTATCTTATCAAAAATCACATCGGAGGTAATGCCCGGGATGGGCTCTTCCCTGGCTGGATAGATATCGAGCAGGACAACCCGGTCGGCCAAATCCAGGCTCGACGCAAACCCATCCTGAAAATCGCGTGTTCGTGAATACAAATGCGGTTGGAATATGGCCGTAACCTCCCGCTCCGGGAAAAGCGTGCGAACGGATTTTAGCAATGCCTCTATTTCCGAAGGGTGGTGGGCATAATCATCTATAACTACCAATCCGCTTTGCTGCAGGATGTATTCAAAACGGCGCTTTACGCCCTGGTAGGATTCCAGCCGCTCCCTGATCACCTGGGCAGGCATCCCCTGCATCAGTGCCACAGTGGTAGCTGCCACGGCGTTTGACACATTGTGATAGCCTGGCAATCCAAGGCGTATCCCTTCAATGATTTCATCCCCATGGTAGTCAAATACAAACCTGCCGCCTTCCACCCGAATGTTTTCGGCCCGATAACCCCGACCCGAAATCCCATATATGGCATATGGTTGGTCAAGCAGATTTCCGGCCTTGTCTGCGATCCCGTCATGCAAAAGAATTTGTCCGGCCGGACTGGTCAAGGCCATAAAATCAAGGTATGAGCTTGTCATCGCTTCGGGATCACCATAAATATCCAAGTGATCCGGATCCATGGAGGTAACAATAGCTACATCCGGGTGAAGCCGCAGAAACGAACGATCAAATTCATCGGCTTCAACCACCACGGGTGCCTGGTCGTTTCCGACAATCAGGTTTGACTGATAATTTGTCATTATCCCCCCTACAAAGGCCGAACAGCCCTGTTGGCTCCCATGAAGCAGGTGAGCGATCATCGAAGAGGTGGTCGTCTTGCCATGTGTGCCAGCCACGGCGATGGTAAAATGCCCTTCGCTAATAATGCCCAGTACTTCGGAACGTTTTTTCACTTCAAAACCCGAATTCACAAAGTAGCTTAATTCACTATGCCTGGCAGGTACTGCTGGCGTATAAACGATGAGCGTGTTTTTCGGATTCTTTGCCCAGTCAGGTACCAGCGATAAGTCATCCTGATAATGAACGGGAATGCCCTCCTCTTCCAATTTCAGACATAATGCCGTAGCAGTACGGTCATAGCCAGCGACGTTCAGCCCATTCAGACGAAACCAACGTGCCAATGCGGACATACCTATACCCCCGATCCCAACAAAATAGACGCTATGTATCGATTCAAATTTCATGCGACCAATCCGATTACTTCCTTTGCTATGTCTATGGCCGCATGGGGATGAGCCATTGCGGCAATGTTTTCTCGTAAAATCTTTTGCTGTGCACGATCTGACAACAACGCAATGGCTGTAGCCACCAGCTTTTCTCCCGCCTCTTTGTCCACGATCATGACGGCAGCCTTGCGCTCCACCAAAGCCATGGCATTTTTTGTCTGGTGGTCTTCTGCCACATTGGGTGAAGGCACCAGTACACTCGGCCTGCCTGTCAGCATCAACTCAGCCAAGGAAAGTGCCCCTGCCCGGCTAATAACCACATCTGCTGCCAAATAGGCAAAGCCCATTTCGGAAATAAAATCCCTGAGCCATACATGCGACAAATCCATGCCTGCTGTACGTTGCTTCATTTCCTCCAAATAATAACCACCCGTCTGCCATATCACCTGTATACCGGCCTCTCTTAACAAGCCTACACCGGATAGAACGCTCTCATTGAGCGTACGTGCTCCCAAACTCCCACCTATCACCAATAACGTAGGAATAGTGGGATCCAAATTAAAATACCGGAAAGCCTCTTCCCTCTTTTCCTGCCCCAGCTTGAGGCCTCCACGGACAGGATTTCCGGTGACGGCAATTTTTCGGGCAGGAAAATATTTTTCCATACCATCATGCGCTACGCAAATCCTCCGAACCCGTGATGCCAGCCATTTATTGGTAAGTCCTGCATATGAATTTTGTTCCTGGATCAGCGTTGGCACCTGCATTTTGGCCGCGGTAAATAACAATGGCCCACTGGCAAAACCACCAACCCCGACCACCACATCGGGCCGAAACTGACGGATCAGTTGACGTGACTGAATAATGCTGTACACGACCCTGACCGGAAAAAGCAAATTATCAAATGTGAGTTTCCGTTGCAGTCCGCTGATCCACAATCCCCTGATCTCAAATCCAGCCTCGGGCACTTTTTTCATTTCCATCCTGCCCTGTGCTCCCACGAACAATAGTTCGACTTCTCCCAGCAGGTGCTGAAGTGCCTGAGCAATGGATATAGCAGGGAAAATATGCCCCCCGGTTCCTCCACCGCTTATCATGATCCGATAGGGTCGTTTCATCGTCATCAGGCAGCTTCTTTGTATTGGTTATTCATTGGTTTTCCTACATTTTCCAATTCGCCACGGCTAACACTCAGGATGATACCAACGGCAATCCCCATAAACAGCTGGGATGTGCCACCCATACTTACAAAAGGCAATGGCAAACCCGTGATAGGGCCTAATCCCACCGCTACGCCCATGTTGACCAGGGCCTGCAAGACGATGGCAAAACTAAGTCCGGCCGCCAGCAGACCCGCATAGGGGCGGTCACTTTGAATGGCCGTTTTCATACCCCGGTATAGCAACGCCAGATACAACAAAAGGACCAAAATCCCCCCGATAATCCCGTATTCTTCAATAATAATAGCATAGATAAAATCGGAATAGGCAGAAGGAAGGTAATTACGCTGATCACTTTGCCCAGGCCCTTTACCGAATACTCCGCCGGTTGCCATGGCCACATACGCCTGCCGGGCCTGGTACGAAGGGGTATCATCCAAAAATTCATTGATCCGGCTAATCGCTGTATCGCCTCGTTGCCCGATCGAAAGGGCCACATAACCAGAAAAACCGCCTATCAACACCAGCATGACCAGATATTTGACAGGAACACGACCAATAAAGAGCATCAGCATACACGTAAGGAACAGCAGGATAGCTGATGAAACATCGGTCAGGGCAATCAGGCCACAGATAATGCCAATCCATACCAGCATGGGGATGATGGCATTTTGAAAATCGCTTATTTTTAATTGCCGTCGGGACAACATACTGGCCAATGTCACCAACAAGGCAAGTTTGGCCAAATCCGAAGGCTGAAACGCCTGGTTGATAAATGGGATGGTGATCCAACGGGAAGCTTCGTTAATATTGGTACCAAATTTCCAGGTAATGACCAGTAAAGGCACCGAAATCCACAAAAGCAGCCGGGATATACCCGAATAATACCGGTAGTCGATACGGTGGGCTAACCAAATGGACACCATACTCAAAAGTACCAGTGCCGAATGTTTCATCAGGTAGTATTCGGTATTGCCCTCCATCATCTTATAGGCAAGGCTGCCGGTGGCACTATACACCACCAGGATACTCAATACAGACAACAGGATGATGATGAACCAGATGACCGGATCACCCTTCATGTTGCGATAGGCCCACTCTTTTAACGTATTCATACCGGTTGAATTTTTTTAGTTTTAAAGTCAACTACTGCACGTTTAAACTGGTCACCCCTATCCTCATAGTTACGGAACAGGTCAAAACTGGCACATGCAGGAGATAATAAGACCACATCTCCCGATTCGGCCCATTCAAATGCCAGGGAGACGGCCTCATCAATTGAAACTGTCTCGGCAATTTGCCCGATTTTTTCAGCGAAATACCCGGTTAACGCACGGTTATCCTTACCAAGACAAATCAGGCCTTTTACCTTGGTCTCAACCAACGCCTCGATAAAGGAATAATCATTTCCCTTGTCGATGCCGCCGGCTATCCATATGATCGGTGCCTGTATACCGTCCAATGCATAAAAAACGGAATCCACATTGGTGGCCTTCGAGTCATTGATATATCGGACACCACCGATACTGGCTACTTCTTCCAGACGGTGCGGTGCATTTACAAATGTTTTCAACCCGGCCGCTATCTGCTCATCGGCCAGGCCCATCATGCGCACAGCCAACACGGCAGCCATGGTATTGGTCATGTTGTGACGGCCTAACAGAGGGATTTCCTTACAGGAAAAGCTCTGGTGCCAATGGAGAGCCGGAATGGAAACTGAAAACGAAAGGTGCTCACCCGACAGAAATGCCCCGGTTTTAGCCCCGGTCGTTTCAGTAGAAACAGACAAGCGGTGAAAGGCAACCGGCCGCTTTTGAAGCTCGTCAACGATCGGTTTGCTATCGGCACTGTAAATAAAATAATCGGTTGCCCGCAGGTTTTCGGTTATCCGGAACTTTGAGGCGACATAGGAGGCAAAATCATACTCATACCGATCCAAATGATCCGGTGTGATATTGAGTAACACGGCTACATCCGGACGGAAATCTACTGACTTCCAATACATAATAGTCATAATCATCCTCTGCCACCCGTAGGGCAAAGCTATAGCCCACATTTCCTCCCAGCCCTACCTTCCAGCCCGCTTCTCGCAGCAGGTGCCAGGTAAGCAGGGTCGTGGTGGTCTTGCCATTGGTGCCCGTGATCGCAATAATTTTGGCATTGGGTTTTACAAACCGGAAGGCAAATTCGATTTCAGAGATCACCTCAATGGACATGGCGTTCAATTCGCGTACAATGGGTGCCTTGTCGGGAATTCCCGGGCTCTTTACCACCCACACAGCATCTGCCATTTTCGAGATGGTATGCATGCCCTCTTCGTATTCAATGCCCAATTTGTCCAAAGCCGCCTTTTGTGCACCGGCAATAAGGCCATAATCAGAAAGGAACACCTCATACCCCTGCTTTACCGCAAGTGTGGCTGCTCCTATGCCGCTTTCACCTGATCCCAATATGACAACTTTTTCTTTCATTGGAATTGTTTAGTATTCTTCTTTTTTGACCCTGCTTTCAATTATTTTGTCGCATGCAAGTGAATAGATGGAAAGCAGGTCATATCCATATTTCACGAAATCGTTAATGGCT
>JAOUOM010000075.1 GCA_029880385.1 Cyclobacteriaceae bacterium
ACAAACGTCGATGGCACTTTTTCCATTCATTACAAACGAAATCGTTGGGGCGCGTAGTCCGGATGAAAATCCCTGTCCGATAATCCGGATGCCTGGTAAAGAGGACAGGCCTTCATAAAGCCGCCGTGCCAAGAGGTTTTCGTGTGCCCCGATCTGCTTGTATGCATCAAGGATTTTTTCCCGCAGCGTTTCACCCTCACCAAGTGACGCAATAAATCGGATGGCAGCAGATACGCCGGCCAGTGCGGCGTGGTTTAGTGTGCCGGTTTCGATTTTGAATGGGGCCATTTGTTCGGTAGTGCGCAAGCGGTCAGTAGGAACCTGATCCAGCAGGCCGGTCCGGCTATACAGGATGCCTATGTGTGGGCCGTAAAATTTGTAGGCCGAACAAAGAAGGAAATCACAATCCAAATCCTGTACATCCAGTGCGAAATGCGGAGCATAATGAACGGCATCTAGGAGGAGCCATGCACCGTATTTATGACTTATTTTTCTAGCCAGGGCTACATTATTGACGGTTCCAATGGCATTTGAGGCCATGCCAATAGCAACCAGTCTGGTTTTTTCATTTATTTTCCGCTCAAAATCCCCTTCATCGAGCGTGCCATCTGGCAGGAGCCCGATTTCACGTACGATGATTCCTTTTTCACGTAAGGTAAGCCATGGCCCGCGGTTTCCTTCATGATCCAGCTGGCTGATCACTACTTCATCGCCCGGTTGAAGGATTTTAGAAATACCACGTGCCAATGCAAAATTTAGGGTAGTCATGTTTTGGCCCAGTGAAATATTTTCCGGTCCTTCTGCCCCGAGAAGTGTCGCCACATGTTCCCTTACATCATGTATCATGGCATCAGTTTCCATTGCTGTCACAAACACGCCATGCGTATTGGTATTTGAATTTACGTAATACCCCGTCATGGCATCCAGGACGGAATTGGGCACCTGGGTGCCGCCCGGACCATCCAGGTAGATCAAGGGTTTGTGCTCGTGCAGGCGAGATAATGAAGGAAATTGGCTTCGGATCGTATCAGTTGATAGTGGCATGTGAATAACGTTTGAGGGGCTAAAAATAAGGACAAATAAGTTAGATAGGGTAGGCCAGTTTGATCATTTTTATAATTTATCCAACTGGGCAACATGCGTGAATGTGAAGTAGAATATCTCATTTTTTGTATATTGATTTCTTTTTTGGTAACAAAAGACTAGTCACATGAAAACCCGCCTTTTATTTTTAGTACATTATCTGCTATGGCTGACGGCCCTGCATGCGCAACAGTCGGATGAAAAACACGCATATATACACCGCCTCAAAGCCGAAGTGCAGGACTCGGTAGATGCGAGGGCCAAACTGGCACAGGTGATGGTAGATAAAATTTTCAGCTTTGCGGAGTTGGGATTCCATGAAACCCAGACATCCCATTACATCACCGAAATTTTAAAAAAGAATGGATTTGTGATCGAATATGGCATATCCGGAGTACCTACGGCCTGGTGGGCAAAATGGGGAGCCGGTAGCCCGGTCATAGCAGTAGGGAGCGATTTGGATTGCATACCAAAAGCCTCACAAAAACCAGGGGTGGCATATCACGACCCCATAGTGGACGGGGCTCCCGGGCATGGGGAAGGGCATAATGCAGGCACACCACTGAATTTGTTGGCCGTATTGGCCGTAAAGGAAATTATGGAGCGGGAAAATATACCCGGCACCCTTATCATTTGGCCAGGTGTGGCCGAGGAGCTGGTCGGAACCAAGGCCTACTTTACACGTGATGGCTATTTTAACCACGTCGACTTATGCATATTCACCCATGTATCGAGCAACCTTTCGGTTTCGTATGGTCAGGCTTCCGGAACAGGTCTTATTTCAGTTGAATACACCTTTGAGGGCGAGTCTGCGCATTCAGCGGGGGCACCCTGGCGTGGACGTAGTGCCGCTGATGCGGTGGAATTGATGAACATAGGCTGGCAATATGCCCGTGAGCACCTTCATCCACTGAGTCGGTCGCACTCGATCATCAATAATGGGGGAGACCAACCCAACGTAGTGCCCTCAAGGGCTTCCATTTGGTACTATTTCAGGGACGTTACCTATCCCAGGATCATGGAGGAGTACCAACGTGCCAATGAGATAGCAGAAGGTGCGGCACTGATGACGCGTACGACTGTCACACGGAAAGTCCTGGGGTCTGCCTGGCCCCGTCATTTCAATAAAGTCATTGCCGAACAGATGTATGAAAACATCAGGACGGTTGGTTTGCCCGTATGGTCGGAAGAAGACCAACTGTTGGCAAAAGCTGTCCAGCGGGAGGTTAATTCACCCCGGGATACGTCAGGCCTTGCGATGAAATTAGATACAATTGGATTACCGGTAACCGAATTTGTAAGTGGGGGGTCTGACGACATTGGTGACATTAGCTGGAAAGTGCCTACTGTGACATTGCGGTTTCCGTCAAACATTCCCGGCCTGCCCGGTCATCATTGGTCCAATGCCATTGCCATGGCAACACCAATCGCTCACAAAGGGGTAGTGGCAGGGGCAAAAGTAGAAGCCATGACTTTGCTTGATTTTTTGCTTCAGCCGGAACTCGTGCAGCAAGCCAGGGAATACTTTGAAAAGGAGCAGGCTTCGAAGCAGGCATACATTCCGATGGTATCGGATACGGATATGCCAGCAACCTATCTAAATCAGGACATAATGCGGACGTATGCCCCGCTGATTGCACCCTATTATTATGATGAGGATAAATATGAAAATTACCTGGAACAATTAGGGATTAGCTATCCAACTTTAAAAAAGGAACAACTGGAGCGGATCAAAAAGGCCACAGGAAAATAAGCAGATGGGTGAGGTATCGTTCAAGTGCCCTGTCCGGATGATGTAGCAGACCAAAATTTGATGTACATTCATCCCTGGTTTTATGGAGTCAGGTTAGCTATAATGGGAAAGGAAGGGATTAGGCCATACCAGGTATATTTCCTGTTTCGTGGGGTGGAGCCATTGCCCTATCAGCGAGGGGTCGCCCTGGCAAAAAGGCATGTACAAAAGACACATGTAACAGAAAAGTTACTCAATCATGTGGATTGACCTGAATTTGGCGCAATACTTGATGATATTTTGTTGGTCAGCTGATGATCGTCATACAGGGGAATTAAAAAAGAACAGATTATTACACAATACTTAACCACGATAATTATGAAAACTTCAAATGTATTTATTCAACTAAGTTTACTTTTCTTCGTCGGGAGCCTGCTGATGTCGACACAAATGAAAGCCACGCAGGAGCCGTGGCCTGTGCCGGCAAACTTCGTCAAAATGGCCAATCCAACGGATGCGGGTGACGATGAAAACCTCGAAATTGGAAAGCAATTGTATATTAAGCATTGCAAATCCTGTCATGGAAAGGATGGGTTGGGTGATGGCCCGAAAGCAGCAGAATTGGAGACACCGAGTGGAGATTTTTCGATGGACGAATTTCAAAAACAGTCAGACGGTTCCTTATTTTATAAAATAACCAAGGGAAGGGACGATATGCCAGCCTTTGACAAAAAAGTGCCTTCCGACGAAGATCGTTGGTTAATTGTCAACTATCTACGAACCATGGCCGAATGATGCGCGCATTACCTTGCAATAAGCCTTCCCGAAAAGAAGGCTTTTTTTATTGGGGAATCATTGCCGCATTGATGCTGGTATTAAATTCCTGTACAAAAGACACCACGGTGTATGCAGAAGATCAAAATTATTATTTCCTCTTCATCGATCTGGAAAATACGGCAGGGTCACAATCGGACCTGATGGCTATCACTAGTATGTTGCCTGTCAAAAAATACATCATTACCAATGAGTCCGGATTGGATTGGCCCTTTTTTGCCTCGTACGATCTGGACGAAAAGGTACCAGCAGACAGCATTATGGCACCTCATCTTTATATTCACCGGTTTATCCCCTGGCCTGGAGAAGAAAACACGGCCATAGGTGATGTAAAACTTACGATCAGCTACCACTATGATGCAAAGCAGCAACCCGTATTGGGCATTGTAAAACATGAAAAGGACTCAACGGGCTGGGGGCATCAGGTAGATACGGGCACTCACATCGTGGAAGATAAATATTATTCAACGGAAGGAGAGAAGCAACTACGTGCATATCAGACGATTGTCCGGTATTCTTTTAAATAAAAGGCGTTTATTGTCGTTGCTCAATCCATTGTTTGATAAAGATCAACTTTTTGTTTGACCATGTTCACAAGAGGTTTTGACCATGCTCATAAGTTAAGAAGAATTGGGAAGCTAATATTGGATACTCATTTAAACGAGGAAATTAAATCCGATAATATCATGAAAAATTCAATTCAATTTCTTTTTGCAAGTCTGCTGTCAATGTCTGTCATGTTCGTAATGGTAGGATGCGGTGGCGACCCAGATCCAGTTACTGTTTATTATAATATAACCGGAAATGTTACCTACCCTGACTTTAGCGGGGCTTCTGCGCCGGCTGATGGTGCAGTGATCTATCTGGCTGCTTCAGCTGCCGCTACGACAGCTTATGATTATCGTACGGTTGCTGATGCTTCCGGTAATTATTCGTTCGAGGGTCTTGAAGCGGGTGATTATTTCATGTTTGTCAACTACAATTCAGCCAACACGAATAACGGACGTATATCCGGTATTTCGTTTGATTCCGGCGAAGGGGCTCTATTTGCTGTCACCGATGCTAGCGTAACGAAGGATGTCGCCTTAGTGGCCATCAGTCAGGATGTTCAGTTTGACGTGGATATCACGCCAACAACAGGCACATGGGCTTTTGATGCCAACCACAGCGTGGTTTCATTCAACTTTCCCTACCATGATGACAATGCTACATTCTCAGGTACATTCAATTCCATTCCAAGCCTGCTGATCAAGTTTAATGCTGCTGATTTGGCTGCAAGTACTATTGAAGCCAGTATTGACCTGCTTTCTGTAAATACCAGAAGCCGAGGTGGTCGTGACTCACATTTCGATGCGACAGCAAATAGCTGGTACTATGGATGTAATGCAGCCTCACTTGGTGTACAGGTGGATACTGTAAATAACATGATGCCAATCGAAACTTCTCGCTATGCCACTTTTAAAAGCACAAGTATCGAAGCTTATGGAGATGGTTTTATCGCAAAAGGTGACTTTACGCTCAAAGGTCAGACTCATCAGGAAGTATTGTTCTTCCGCTTCATCAATGGTTATGAAGGCACAAGCCGGTCTGGTGCACCTACCCGATATTCAAGTTTTGATGGAAGATTGGAATTCAACGCATTAGCCGACTATAATATCCAGTCAAGTGCGGTAGGCAGCAGCAAAGTAATTGTCGATGTAGCCATACAAGTAAATAAAGCTTTGTAACTTTCTACAAAGAAAACATAAGCCCGGGAAAATTTTCCGGGCTTTTTTTCCCCCGATAAACATTTATTGTCATGAGAGCTATTTCCCATATTATTTTATGGGGCTGGATTTTAGCATCCTGTACGTACTATGAAATCCCCCCCCTCAAAATCCCGGAACCCCCACGATCGGATGAGACGACAGACCTGATCGCCGAATACGTGGCTACGGCCCCGGGTTCAACTACACACCCTTATTGGAATACGGCAGATTACGTACTTGTCTCTTTCCAGAACATTACGACCGGTCAGATACCATCTGATATGGAAATGTTACACTCCAGTGGCATGCTGGCTGGTGTGACTGGTTTCAATAATGGGCAAGACGGCATGTTAAAGATTAAAGCAGCCTATGATGATGATTTTTTGTATGTGCTAGCCGATTGGAAGGATGCAACCTTAAATCCAAATTTCTCAAGTTGGCTATTTATGGGCCCTGCCGACCCCAATATGCCTTCCGTCGACGTTTCAGGATGGAGCGGACAAAAAAATGATGACAACCTGATGTTGGCCTTTCATAAGGATGCTACGACAAAGGATGTCTGGAATTGGAGCCTGGCTTTGTCAGAGCCGTTAGGTTATGCCATAGACATGTATGATGATGGCTCCAGCATTGCCCCTGATGCAGGAGATGCCATGTATGTGCGGAACAAAGCAGTAACAGGTGGCCCCATGTACGAATGGGATGGTGTTCAGCAGGAGGTGACGCGTGAAACGGGTGGTTTTACCATCCTGGATCCAGCCTATTATCTTTTGAATAAAACGGCATTTGTTGGTGACATTGTACAGGGCGAAGCATTGTTCCAGGCCAAATGTTCCATCTGCCATGGCCCACAGGGCGACGGAAATGGAACCGAATGGATCACGAACATTGCCTTGAATGGAGAAGGGGCACTCAACCGGTTGTCCCGAAGTGCTTTTAAGTCATTTGCAAGTTCAGCCGATCATAGCGGAGCCTCGCATTTCAATGAAATGACAGAACCGGAAAAGGACGATTTAATTGCCCGGATCCGGGGCTTTTCTGGTGTGCCGGGCTATTTTCTTTCCAATCCTGCGGGTAGTGTTTCGGACGTATTTGCCAGTTCCAATGTCAACCTTGCCCGCATTACGACGCGTACGGCGAATCAGGGCTATACCGTGTTATTCAAACGGGCATTGGTGACCGGAAAGGCAGATGATCTTGATTTTGATCCTACAAAAGGTGCTTACACATTCGATGTGTTCGTAATGGATAATGATGAAATCAATAAAATAGGAGAAACCGGATTAACCTTAACCTTTAACTAGTAAAATGATGACAAAAAACAATCGAATACTGAATGTCGGCGTTTTCCTCGGGATTTGGCTACTGGCGGGTTGTACCTATTACGAAATCCCTCCAAAACCTGTGGAAATCCCTGACTCTGTTAGTTTTCAACTGGATGTACAGCCAATATTTACCGCTAATTGCAGTGTGCCGGGTTGTCATGTGGCCGGAAACTTACCACCCAACCTTAGCGAGGGGAGTGCGTGGGTGAACCTGGTATATTTTAATTATGTAGACACGACCAATGTGGACAACAGTATACTCCTTAGTAAACTAACCGTCGGCACTATGGCAAAATTTGCTTCCGAGCAGGATGTCGCCATTATCAAACAATGGATTATCCAGGGAGCACCAGACAATTGATCTTAAATAAAATGAAGTCGTGATAAACGATTCGTTCGAAAACAAAATATGCACATGAAAAATTTATTCGTAACCTTCCTGACCTGCCTTATACTTATAGGTGTGGTTAGTCCGCTGTTCGCACAGGACGAAACAGGGGAAAAAAGTAAATCATACGCTCGGAATGCATTTGAGAGCGGTCTGTTGATTGATAATCAAACGGTAGTGATACCTACCAAAGGGACGCTGGAATGGGACATCCAGCACCGGTTTGGGACCATCGAAAACGGTATCGGAGACCTCTTTGGGATGTATGCCCCATCCAATATACGGATGGGCTTTACCTACAGTGCCTTGGATCGGCTCAACGTTGGTTTTGGGTTTACCAAATTCAATAAGTACCTTGATTTTAACGCCAAGTACCTGCTGGTGAAGCAAACGAAAGATAATCGTGTGCCGGTATCGCTCGCCTACTATGGCAACGTAGGGTTGGATGCACGTCCGTTTTCTAATTTTGAAAAGGAAATTCACCGCTATTCGTATTTCCATGAGCTGATGATCGCCCGCAGGTTCAATACAAAGCTATCTGCTCAGGTGTCTTCGAGTTTCTCACATTTCAATGCAGTGGATTCGCTGGTCAGTCATGACATGATTGGAATAGGGGTGAGTGGCCGCTATAAAGTGGGAGGCTCATCGTCCGTAATTGTAGATTACAACCTGCCGTTGACCCAGCATCAAGGCGTGGTAGAGGTAAAGCCAAACATAAGCTTCGGCATCGAAATGGCGACTAGTGGGCATGCATTCCAGTTTTTC
>JAOUOM010000076.1 GCA_029880385.1 Cyclobacteriaceae bacterium
GCCATCGATAGTTAGTTTGGTGGCAGAGTTGGCACCTGTGCGCCATACCTGATCAAAGGGTACTAGGTCACCAAAGATTTTCCTTCCTTTCATGCTTGGTCGGGAATATTCAATGGTGGCATTTACTAGCCCGATCGCCTGTTCGGTTTTTGAGCCTGGGCTGGCAGCCGGTGTGCTGATTTGCTGGGCGACTACATACGAAGAAATAAATGCCAGAAGGAGGGTTAGGAGGGCAGAAATGTTTAATTTTTGCTTCATAGTTTATACAATTTTGGTTTTAAAATGAATACTAATGAACCATACGGGAAATTGCCCCGTACGTTTTATGTTCGCTCGAATGTAGTGGAAATTGCCATGGATTTGGTAGGAAAATACCTATTTACTTTTAATGAAGGACAGTTGACGGGGGGGAGAATAACGGAAACGGAGGCGTATTCCGGCGACGGTGACCGAGCGTGCCATGCTTTTAGGGGGAAGACCAGCCGCAATGCCGTGATGTTTGGGGAAGGGGGTCATGCCTATGTATACCTCTGCTATGGAATGCACCATTTGTTTAATGTAGTGACCAACCGGGAGGGGTGTGCGGATGCGGTTTTGGTACGGGGGCTCGAACCGGTGGCCGGTGTACAGGTAATGTCGGAAAGGCGTGGACGGAAACCAAAAAGTAAGCTGACAGCCGGACCAGCTACGCTGAGCCAGGCGTTGGGCATCCATACGGGGCTTTCCGGTGCCAGCCTGGAAAGCGATTTTCTTTGGATAGCCAGTGGACCGGAAAAGCCTTTTGAGCTTGTGACCGATCGCAGGGTAGGTGTGGATTATGCAGGGGAAGATGCCTTACGACCCTGGCGGTTTTTTATGAAAGGCAGTCCATGGGTAAGCCGGGGTATACAGAAACCACTTAGCCTTCCACCTGTTCCAGTTCGAAAATGAGCAACTGGCCTTTGTAGTTGAGATATTGCATTTTCACAAATCCAAATTCCTCGTCGAACCAGAAATCGTGTTGCGAATTTCCAAAACTGGCTACGGCATGCGACTGGACGTGCCAGCAATTTTCAAATGTGCGAAACGGGGTTTCGATCTTCGTTTGTTCAAGTACCTCGTAGGTGTACTCTACTTCATTGTAGTCCCAGTCTCCCCATCCAAAACTTACATAGAGGCCTCCTTTCCACGTTTTTCCTTGTGCAAGGGGCAACATTACCTTTGGATAGGGTGCTACGTAGGTAAATGCGTAATGATTGTCAAGGATCGGGTGCATCCATACCTGTTCGTCGGTCTCGATGATCCCCGTCCGGGACATTTGTTTCCAGTCAATGGGTCGTGTCCGGTTTATATTAAGGCTGATAAGTTTTTCAACGTCACCCTTGTCAATTTGAAATTGATGGATCACTTCATCCTGCAGGGAGGGTTGAGAGGGTAGTGCCTGCCCGGTTGGCATCATCCATACCCTGTTTTTGGAAATGAGGTTATGGTCGGCATCCCAGTATGTGGCTTTATAGGTAAATTCGCGACAAGGCCTGAAAATTTGTTTTTTGTTTGAGTTGAGGAGCAGGGCACTGTCCAATGCCTCCCCACTCAGGCAATCAAGTTTTTGAAAAGGTTGCTGGCATCCGGCCAACGTAGCAATGAAAATAAGGAAAGAAAAGAATTGTTTCATTTGAAAAAATTTTGTGCAAATAACATAAAATGCCACTATTAATAGACTCTACTTCGAAAGATTTATCCCCATGGATCGAAGGAATTAAGAAAGAACTTAACGGAAGTGATCGTATTTTCACCTGGGGGGAGCTTGAAAATCCGGAAGAAATCACAACGGCGATCGTTTGGAATCATCGCCCGGAATTATTTAGCCGGTTGCCCAATGTTCGTCTCGTTTGCTCCCTTGGTGCAGGAGTGGATCACATTATGCGAGACCCTCTTTTGCCGCCAGACGTGCTGGTTTCACGAGTGGTGAGTCCGTATTTGAGTGGTCCCATGAGTAATTTTTGCCTTGGAGCCATTTTGTACTATCAGCGAAAATTCGATCAGTATTTGATTGATAAAAAAAATAAGGAATGGCATCAGGAATTTAATCCGGAGCGGAATTTCACGATCGGCATCATGGGCTTGGGTGAACTGGGGACAGACCTGGCCCAAAAGCTTCTGCCGCTTGGGTTTGATGTATACGGATGGAGCCAAAGCCGCAAGCACGTGGAGGGCGTTACTTCCTATGTGGCGGATGAACTGGAATTGTTTTTGTCCAGCATTAATGTACTTGTGTGCCTGTTGCCGGCTACTCCGGGGACTAAAGGAATTTTGTCCAGGCCCCTGTTTTCGAAAATGAACCGGGGAAGTTATCTGATAAATGTGGCCAGGGGACACCATCAGGTAAATGAAGATATACTGGAAGCCCTGAAAGATGGCACATTGGCGGGGGCATTTTTGGATGTTTTTCCGGAGGAACCACTTCCTGCGGATAGTCCGATGTGGGAACACCCGGACGTATTTATCACGCCGCATATTGCAGTAGTGACCAAACGGGAAGCAGCTATTCCGCAAATTGTGGCCAATCATTTTCGGGTGATCGCGGGAGAGGAACCGGAAAATAAGGTGGATAGGAAAAAAGGCTATTAATGAAAAAACCCGAACCATTTAGTTCGGGCAAATTTCATTCATAACACATGTTTGCCTATATTGAATAGTAGGCTATTTAATAAGTATTATGCAATATTATATACAAAAAATCATATAAACAATTTTTGGTATTGATTTATGAAAAAAATATATTCAAATAGTTATATTATAATTTCTGCCTTGCTGTTGATAAATGCCCGGATAGTACACGCCCAGCAGGAGCAGCTGACATTTTTTGGAAAGGCCGAACCGGTTCCGGAATTGAATTCGGCATATGATGAGAACTTTTTGGCTGTTGATTATGCTGGGGACAAACTGGTATTTTCAAGGAAGTACCATCCCGGAAATGTGGGGGGGAGTAAAAATCCCGGTGATATTTGGTTTGCCTTAAACGATACCATTTGGTCAAATCCCAGTCCGTCTACCAATGTGGATGCCGTCCAGATCGTAACGCCTGTCGGGTTTGTGGAGAAAGGGACAAAGCTAATATATGCTACGACACGCCTGAATTATACCCGGTATGAAACGACCCTGTGGAGTGCGGGCTTTTCTAACGGGCAGTTGGATAACGTCCAGGTCTTATCGGTCCCGTATTTTTCAAATCAATCCGCCCATCTTTCCGGTTCTCTGTCGTTTGACGGACGCTACATGCTGCTGTCGATGGAAAGCCGGACAAGTTTTGGTGTGGAGGATCTTTATGTGGTTCAGCGCATGGACGATGGAAGCTGGTCAGCACCTAAAAATTTGGGATATGCTGTCAATACCCCTTTTCAGGAGTACACGCCTTTTCTGGCAGCAGACAATGAGACACTGATATTTGCCTCAAATGGACGTGATGGGGGCATGGGTAGTTTTGACCTGTACATGGCCCGGCGATTGGACGATACCTGGCAAAACTGGAGTCCACCTGTAAACCTCGGCCAGCAAATCAATACACAGGGCTCTGAGATGTCGTTTGTCCTTCCCCCTGGTTCCGATTATGCATATTTTGTATCGACAACTGATAGTGATGGCTATGGGGATGTCAAAAAAATACGCGTGACCAGTCAGATAAAGGAAAACCTGGAAGCTGATGTTCCGGTTTTGGAAGTTGTTGCCGAAAAATTGCTATCCCAAAAGTGGATTGTTTTGCGGGATTCAGATACAGGCCTGGAAATACCGGGTAGTATGCAGGTGTCGAATGATACCATGAACCTGCAATTGGACGCTCCGGTTTCACTGGCGTATGACCGTCTTCCCGATGTACGGATAGATGCGGCATCACCCGGTTATATGGGACGCCAGCAGTTTTTGACCAGTGCCATGTTGTCGTCGATGGATACGGTTTTTGTCGATTTGCAGGCTCTGCGGGTAGGAGCTACCATCAAAATGGAACATGTACTCTTTTACCAGGGGACGGCAAATATCATTGAGGGATCAGAGAAAGAAATTGAACGGGTGGTTTTACTGATGGTGGAAAACCCTTCCATGCGGATAGAACTGCGGGGCCATACAGACAATAACGGCGATCCTGTGCTAAATTATGAGCTGTCAAAAGAGCGCGTCGATGAAATCAGGAACTACATGATGGCACGGGGAATAGCCTATAAGCGTATTACCGGAAAAGGATATGGGGGCAATGCGCCCATTGCCCCGAATGATACCGAGGAAAACCGGAAGCTTAACCGTCGGGTTGAGTTTGTAATTATTTCAAATTAAAAACCACCGGCATAGTCATCGCCACGGTTGTAATCGGCTCCTCCCTCGAACGTACTGTCGGGGAGGGCCAGGATTGCATCCACTTTGCCAAGTCCTGACCGAAACTCGATGACGTGTCCCATGGCTTCCAGTTCGCTTTGCGTTTTTTCACTTAGTCGGCCTTTTTCGGCCACAATGATATCGGGGAGCCACTGACTGTGTAGTCTGGGGGCATTTACGGCTTCCTGCATGGTCATTCCATGGTCGATTACATTAAGGATGCTTTGGAACACAGACGTAATGATGGTCGCACCACCGGGTGTTCCCGTGACCATAAACAAGCGATTGTCTTTTTCGACAATAGTAGGCGTCATGCTACTTAACATCCGCTTGCCAGGAGCAATGGCATTGGCCTCGGCACCTACCAGGCCAAACATATTGGGGATGCCGGGTTTGGCACTGAAATCATCCATTTCGTTGTTAAGGAAAAATCCGGCACCCTGCACCATTACTTTGCAACCAAAGTAACCGTTTAAGGTGGTAGTGACGGATATGGCATTTCCTTCCCTGTCTACGATGGAATAATGGGTTGTTTGCACACTTTCTATTATTTCCACCTTGCCTTCTTTAATGTCTTCGGAGGAAGTTTTGCGTTTTTGGTTAATGTCCGAATATCTTTTTTTGTTGTATTCAGGATCCAGCAGCATTGCGACGGGCACCTCATAATAATCGGGATCGCCGAGGTAGGTGGCACGGTCAGCGTAGACCCTGCGTTCCAGTTCGGTCATCAGGTGAATGGTAGCGGACGTGTTATGGCCGGTTTTGCCAAAATCATAGCGTTCGGCACCCTGGAGCAACTGGATGAGTGCGACGCCACCGCTGGAGGGGGGAGGCATGGAAATGATACGATGGCCTTTGTATTCGCCAGTGACCGGTTGCCTCCATTTCACTTCGTATGTTTCCAGGTCTTCAAATGAGATAAGTCCGTTTCCTGATTGCATTTCTTTTACAATCTGGTCAGCCACAATGCCTTTGTAGAAACCGTCCCTGCCCTGGTTTTGAATAAAGGAGAGGGTAGCAGCCAGCTCGCGTTGCACACTACTATCGCCTTTTGCCCATCCGCCTTCTTTTATTGCCCATGTGCCATACTTGTTGGCTTTTTTAAAATCCTCCTGTGCGTCATTCAGGTTAGAAGCAGCGAGTTCTGTCAGCAGGTGCCCATGGTAGGCCAAACGGATAGCCGGGATCAACAGGTCGGACCAGGGCAAGGATCCGTATTCCTGATAAAGAGCCCACATACCGGCAACGGATCCGGGTACGCCGGCAGCCAGATGCCCCAGGCGGCTTTTCAAGGGTATAACATCACCATTCTCATCCAGATACATATCGCGCGAGGCAGCTTTGGGTGCTTTTTCCCTGAAATCAAGCGTGGTACTTTCCCCATTTTTGTTCCGGATCACGGCAAACCCGCCTCCGCCTATATTGCCGGCTTCAGGAAATACCACCTGAAGGGCAAAATGAACCGCGATGGCAGCATCAAAGGCATTACCGCCCTGTCGCATGATTTCCAATCCTGCCTCGGTAGCCAGTGGATGTGCACTTACGATCATGGCCGAGTCACCAATAGGCCCTCTTTCACTCGTTTTTTGTATGGCAAGCGGCTGTTGCTTGCATGCTATCAATGCAATGACAGCTAAAATGGTAAAAAACAGATTCTTTTTCATCTCAAATGAAGTATAGCGGTACGTTTGTTTTGTAAGTTAAAATGCCCTGAAACGAACAGTTTTGGTGCGTTTTTTTTTATGGTGTTTTTTATGGTTGTATGCGGTAAGGTGCCTTTTTGGCTTGGTTACTTTCACGATATGGGTCTTGCCTGAGCAGCCATTCAAACTGGTAAAAAGAAACAGGACGCCTATAATTCGTAAGGTATATCGCATTCGGGATCAATTGACACGTGAGGCAATACTAGTGAAATTGAATTAAAATGTAAATGGGAATCGCAGCAGAGGAAATGTAATAATCCAATATGTATACGAGCTATATTTCGGTTATTTCATGCAAAATTGCAGAATAACAATAAAATATTGCATTTAAGCAGGTTACCTCGTGACAGAAAAGTGGATATACATGGTAACGTCCCTTTCCTTTAGTTGCGGATGGTATTATTTAATTTGCAATTAAAGTTGGGATATATATAACTTCTTATCTATCAGTGGATATAAATTACACTGATTAAAGAAAAAAGTAAAAGATATTTTGTGAAACGGTAGGTTATTCTCTATCTTTCGCAACGTTAATTTTATTTTGGCATTTTCAACCTTCAACCTATATACGTTTTACCTACACAAATGAAAGAGATATCAGAGGAAGCAACAGTCACCACACTACCAAAAGGATATCGGGCATATAAAATCAAAGGAGTAGAGCAAACCATTATTGCGAAAAAAGGTGGACCGTCTTCAGAAGAAGTGAAGGTAAAAGGGTCTTATCAGGAATTACGCAACAACCAGAAAGAATTTGCCGTGGCATCTATGATGGCAAAGGTATTGCGTAGTTCGCTTAGCGAAGGGATGGCTGAAATTTGCGAAACCTATGTGTCAGGCAAATTGACAGCACAGTTTCGTAACCTGGCTAAACAGGAGCAGGGCCAAACGGGTACACGTCCCATGTGTATCAGCAAACACGGACATTTACTCAATGGATTTGAGTTTAACCCGGAGGCTCCGTACAACAAGATATTTGATGCGAAATACTATGTCAAGCCGGGTTCACGGCTCGGGCAGGTCATTCTCCATTTTCCTGCCTTTGTTCCTGAAAAAGTATTTGATAATCCGGAAGAAGCCACAAATTTTAAAATTAACGCCCGTCTGGTTGCACTTTCTGATTTTAAATTCGATGCCCATTCCGGATCGTACCAGCCATTGAACGAAGAGCTGCATGGTTGCTATAGTTCGTATGAAAGCCCGATGCTTCCACTGATGCGAATACCCACCGAGCCCATGACGGCACAGGTGTCTCTTTCCAATGTGAGTGAAATGTCAAAGGACATTGGATTTTTCCTCGTCATGGCCGTGAGCTTTTATCGGTACGATAAAGGCCAGTTTACCCATTTGGCCCGGCATAGCGGGATGCATATTCATAAAGTGTATTGATCGAATACCCGCAATCGTTACGTTGTAGGATTAGAAAGGAGTTACTTAAAATAGTCAAATAATGAAGTACGCCGCCTGTTTCATTGTGCAGGCATTGTTCATTTTTGTGCTGAAGGCGCAAACAAATGAATTTCTCGATTTGGCCCAATCTGCTTATTACAAAGGGGACTATCCGGAAGCCCTACGCCTGATCGGCCAAACCCCACCCAGGCATACGTCTCCCGACCTGTATTTTCTCAAAGCATCGGCCCATGAACGACTCGGGCAAAATTTACAGGCCATTTCTGCCCTGAGTGACCTGCTCGATTGGGACGATCAGTATTTCGAGGCATGGTTCAAGCGTGGGGAACTTTATTACCGGTCAGGCCTCTATCCCCAGGCTATTGAAGACTTTACGGTTCTGATAAACCACTGGG
>JAOUOM010000077.1 GCA_029880385.1 Cyclobacteriaceae bacterium
GACACGCAGGACAATGGCTTTGATTTGCTCATTTTCGCGTGCCTTCCGGATTTCTCTGGCAAATTGCTCACCCGAGATTACATTTTCACCCCCGCCCATTACTATTTCCCCACTTGCCACAATAACAGCGACTTTGTTTTTGCTGAATTCGTTTGTAACAGTTTTAGAATAACTCTTATGACTGATAAACGAAATCTCCTGGTCGGCTTCCAATCCGATCCGGGTCCGGATCAATGCCTTGGCCTCATCCTCATACGCCAGTCTGGTAACCAGCCCATAACTAACGGCATCTGATGGGAGTTGAACCAATAATTGGTCGGAAATATTGCGAAGTTTCTGTGCATCTGTATCCCTCGATTTTGCCACTTCCTTCAGGTAATGGGTATAAACTGACGTGAGCAATTCTTTGTATTGCGTTCTGTTTTCGGCACTCATGCTTTTTTGCTGAAATGGCTCCACATAGCTTTTATATTGCCCAACCCGAAATATCTCCGGCTCAATCCCCAATTTATCAAACATACCTTTCCAGAAAGTCATGGTGACAGCCAGCCCATTGAATTCAAGTGAGCCTTCAGGATGCAACATAATCGTATCGGCCACTGATGCCAGGAAATAATCCCCTTCGCTGACGTACGCTCCATAACTGTAAATAAATTTCCCGCTCTCCTTAAAGTCCAAAAGGGCATTCCGTACTTCCTGCAACGAAGCAAAACCTGCCGCCAGATACTGGTGCTCCATATAGATACCCCGGATATTGTCATCGGACTTGGCTGCTTTGATGGCATCAAGCAAGTCAAGTAGCCCCGTAAAGGCAGGCCCTGACTGGGGCAGAAGCTCCTGCAACGGATCCTCCTGTGTACGCTCAGTGAGCAATCCGCTCATCTTCAGATAGAGAACTGAGTTTTCCTTGACTGTAGGTATCTCATCATTTTCGAGAGAAGCCACTATCCCGATAAATACAAAAAATGAAAAAAGAGAAAAAATAACAAGCCCGGCAATTACAGCGAGAAAATTACGCAAAAACGACATACGATATTTTTTTTTAACCCTACAAATCTAAGAATGGATACATGAAAGACGGTTAGTTTTGCCGAATTGTTTCAGCACATACCATGAACGGAATTTATTTACTCTTAGGATCAAACATTGGGGACCGGCAGGAAAACCTCCAGCAAGCTATCCTCAACCTGCGTACCAAAGGGGTAAAGGACATCCGTCACTCCCTGGTGTATACTTCAGCACCCTGGGGCATAACCGATCAGGATTGGTTTCTCAATATGGTACTGGAGGTAACAACCGTTCTCAAACCGGAAGCCCTGCTATCAGCTTGTCTCGCCGTAGAAAAAAACATGGGCAGGGAACGCTTTCGCAAATGGGGCCCGCGCACCATTGATATCGACATATTATATTACGGAAACCAAATCATCAATTCTGATGACCTGTCACTGCCTCATCCCGGCATCCCGGTTCGCAAGTTTACACTCGTACCGATGAATGAACTCGCCCCCAAGATGAAACACCCCCTCCTGATGAGAACTCAGTCCCAGCTTCTGGACGAGTGCACAGATGAGCTTGAATGTAAAATAGCAGATATAACACTAAACATATGACCCTTTGGGAAGCTTTGATCC
Source organism: Cyclobacteriaceae bacterium (assembly GCA_029880385.1). Taxonomy (GTDB): domain Bacteria; phylum Bacteroidota; class Bacteroidia; order Cytophagales; family Cyclobacteriaceae; genus JAOUOM01. The sequence goes on from JAOUOM010000077.1 coordinate 1,632, forward strand.
TGATATTCGCCGGAATATTTGCCGGTGCTCTCAATACCCTAGCCGGAGGCGGCTCGCTAATCACGTTGCCTTTGTTGATCTTTATGGGACTGCCATCCGCCGATGCCAATGCCTCTAACCGGGTAGCCATATTTTTTCAAAATATATTTTCAGTTTCTGGTTTCAAAAGCAAAGGTGTTTCCGTATTTCCCTATGCCTACTGGGTAGCAGCCTCGGCTATGGTCGGGGCCGTAATTGGGGCCTATATCGCAGTAGATATATCCAATCACGTGTTTAACCGGATTCTGGCCATTATCATGGTACTGGTAATCATCGTTACTGTCCTCAAGCCCTATTTATACAAATTAAACGGGGAGGAGATTTTTTCAAAAAACAGAACCATACTCAGTATTTTTCTTTTTTTTGGAGTGGGGATATACGGTGGGTTTATTCAGGCAGGGATCGGATTTCTGATGATCGCCATCCTGACAAACATCCACGGTCTCAACATGGCAAAAACGAACAGTATCAAAGTATTTACTGCACTTAGCTACACCACATTGGCCTTGGTGGTATTTATCATTGAAGACAAAATACGATGGCAATATGGCCTCACCCTCTCCATCGGAAATGCCACTGGCGGATGGCTGGCCAGCAGGTGGTCTGTAGGCAAAGACGATAAATGGATCCAGCTAATCATGATCGTAACCGTAATTGCACTCGCCATAAAATTATGGTTTTATGACTAAACGGTCATTCGTTACATGCCCTGGATTTCCCCCAGTGATTTACTGACCCCTTCCACTACGCGTTCCTGATCGGACGATGAAAGCCCGTTGTAGAATGGTAGTGCCAGGCACTCCCTGCTGAGTCGTTCGCTCACGGGAAAGTCCCCTTCGCTAAAACCAAATTTATTCCTGTAATAGGGTTGCAGGTGGATCGGAGGTGAAAAATAGGCTTTTGTCTGTATGCCACGCATGGCCAGCCTTTGAATCAATTCATCACGGACATCAGCATGGACACGTACCACATACAAAAACCAGGAAGGGTCATTATTGCCGACAACCGAAGGCAATCCAATACCGGCCACACCGGCAAACAATTGATTGTATCGTTCGAGTATTTGCTTGCGCAGGGCCTTTATCTCATTGATCCGTTGTAGTTGTGATCCGCCCAGGGCTGCATTGATCTCACTCATCCGGTAGTTATATCCCAGAGCTATCTGGCGGATTTCATCCGTTTCAATGTCCCTACCCTGATTTCGCAAGCTCTTTACCTTACGGTAAATTTCTTCGCTATCGGTTGTGAGCATTCCGCCTTCCCCTGACGTAATTTGCTTGTTTGGGTAAAAACCATACACCGCCACATCGCCAAAACTACCCACCAGCCGATCGCCGGTGCCCGCCAGTAATGCCTCACATGCATCTTCGATCATCACAAGTCCATGTGACTGACATAAAGTGCCAATGTCCGCTATTTTACACGGTTGCCCAAACACATGAACAGGCAACACGGCCCGGGTAGAGGGTGTGATGGCTGCCGCTACCAGATCCGGATCCAACCCATAGGTATCTGCCTCCACATCGACAAAAACCGGTCGGACAGACTCATACAAAAGGCAGTTGGCAGACGCAATAAAAGAAAAGGGAGTGGTAATGACTTCATCTCCGGCCGACAAGCCCAACGCCCGCACACCCAGGTGCAAAGCGGCCGTTCCCGAACTTACGGCCAAGGCATATTTACGTCCGGTCCGACGGGCAAATTCCTCTTCAAACTGTCGCAAAAAGGGGCCTCCGCTCAAGGTAGGGCTTTGCATAGCGGCCATTACGGCCTGCCGGTCACGGTCGTCAATATCGGGTTGTGAAAGTGGGATCATAGGTATGCGCACGTCATTGTGGCGAAATAAAGTGATTACCAGCAATCACCACGCATCCTGTCAAATAAATTTGACTCAACCCATTCTACCTGTCCTGCTTTTTTCCAACCAAAAACAAAAAAGGCACTCACAATGTCTGTAAGTGCCTGATTTTCAGAGCCTCCTGTCGGGATCGAACCAACGACCTACTGATTACAAGTCAGTTGCTCTACCAGCTGAGCTAAGGAGGCAATGCGTAAATGCGAGTGCGAAAATAGGGGGATGAATTATATTTCCAAAGCATCCCCCTGTTTTTTTTTATGCGTGCCGCAAAATCGATAACTGATGTTTGAGTTCTTCCAATTCAGTGGTGGCTTTTTCGATCCGCTCATTCAGGTCGTCTTTGATAGCATCGGCTTTTTTGGACGAAGAAAAGAATTCCATGTTGGTTTTGAACGTGTTGATGTCGTTTTCCAGACTGGTAATTCGTCGTTTGAGTGCACTTTCTTTTCGATGTATCTTCCGATCCCCATGTGGGGTACCTTTAAGCCGGTTTACCTGTAAGGTAATTTCCACTTCCGAACGATCCTCTTCACTCAAGGCAGCACTGTTGAGGATGGCCGAGGTAACTTCACTATACCGATCATTCATTTTCTTAATCACTGCCCGAGGCACAAACCCCAACTCGGCATACTGATCGACCAGATCAAATAGATCATCCAGGTTTATCTCTGCAGACTTTGCCAAAAGTTCCATTTTCTCACAAATAGCCAGTTTGGCCTGGTAGTTTTCTTCAAATTGCCTGCCTTCTTCGCTACTATGCTGCCGTTTCTGTCCAAAGAAATGGTCACAAGCCTCCTTAAAACGGGCATAAACCTCGTTTCGGTATTTTTCGGGCACCGGACCAATGTCTTTCCATTGTTGCTGCAACTGCTTAAGCTTATTGGCTGTAGCCTCCCAGTCGGAATGGTCTTTTAATTCATTGGCAATGGCCACAAGCTCCTCTTTTTTCTTCAGGTTTTCCTCCCGTTGGGCCTCAAGTGACTTGAAGAAGGTATTCTTGTTATTGAAAAAATGCTTGAATCCGGCCCAGAATTTTTTATTGATGTCTTTGGCCTTATCACGAGGCAGGCCGCCTATGGCCTCCCATTCTTTTTGCAAAGCCAGGACTTCTTTTGTTTTCTGATTCCATTCATTGATCCTGTCCGAACTAAATGTAGCATATGCTTCAATTTTCTCGCCGAGTACTTCCTTCTTTTTCAGGTTGTCAAAAAGGTCTTTTTTGAGCTCATCAACGAACGTTTTCCTACGCGCATAGACCTTATCGGATGCTGTTTTGAAGCGCTGCCACAGAGCTTCCTGATCATCCAGGGGCACGGGCCCTATATGCTTGAATTCTTCATGAAGTTCATTTAGATGCTGAATGGCTTCTTTCAGGTTTTCGGCATTTTCCAATGCTTCCACACGTTCGCATAGCTCCTGCTTGGCTTCCAGGTTTTTCTTCCGATCGAGTTCCTTTAACTCAAAATAGATGCTTCGAGCATCATAAAACCGATCCAGGAGCGCATTGTAGTTAGCCCAAAGCAATTTATTGTCCTTATTTGGTACCGGCCCGGCTTTTTTCCACTCTTCCTGAAGTTCCCGGATGGCCTTGAGGCTTACATTGGTTTCCTCGCCATCTACCAATTCACGGATTTGGTCAAGGATATGGTTTTTCTTTTTAAGGTTTTCGTCTTTTTGTTTTCCCAGTTGATGAAAGTACTGGTTTCTTTTTTCATGCAGCAGGTCAAAATAGCTATTGAATCGTTCATCCAGTTCATCGCCACGGTAGTCAAAATCAGCTTCCTGATTTCCTTCGGTTTCCATAAAGCGATTGAATGCTATATCTTTTTCCGAGTGGTATATTTCCTCATATCTGACCCGCATATCGCGCAACAGATGATCTACCCTGTGCATGTCCGTTTCATTCTTGAGCGGAACAATAAACGCTACAAGTTGTGCTTTATCAAAATTTTCAAAGTCAATGGATTCCGGTTCATCTTCACTGCTATCCTCCTGATCACGCTCGTCATCCTGGAGTTCTTTTGCGACGGGCGCAGGTGTATCTCCTCCGGCTACTTCTTCAGCAGCTGCCAATTCGTTGGCCGGGCTAGCTGTTGGAGGTGCGTCAGCAGGCACACTGCCTGTTTCCTGTTCAGACAAAACCATTTTTTCTTCAGGTAATTCAGCCCCGGGCTGAACATCTTCCGTTACATCAGGGCTGGTTATCACCTGATCTTCCGGCTTTACATTTTCATTTTCCATATCCTTTATATTATCACTTCCACAAATCCATGGTCAAAATTATACAAACTAACGTCTAATTAAGACGCGGGTCAAGGGGATAATTAGCCATTACTTTATACTTCCCCCCCATATTTCTTAAAATATTCTGCCACAACTCATCAGGCGGTATGGTAAAAAGCATGTCAGGGTCTACATTTTTATAAACAATCCAGGATTTTACCTTCAATTCTTCTTCAAGCTGACCGGGTGACCACCCCGAATACCCGGCAAAAAACCGAAAATCACCCAATTGTACCTGATGGGTATCAATCAACGTCAGCAATTTATCAAAGTCTCCTCCCCAGAACAATCCTTCTTTGATTTCTTTTCCCGATCCCATCAAATCGTACGCCCGATGTATAAAATGCAGGCTGTTTTGCTGTACCGGCCCGCCAACAAACAACGGAGCATCGAAATGATCCACATCCTCGATTACTTCATTGAAAGTTAAAGGGGATCGTTTGTTGAGCACAAATCCAAATGTTCCGTTTTCGTCATGTTCACATAGTAAAACAACCGTACGCTCAAAATTCGGATCGGGCAGATAGGGTTCTGAAATCAATAAATCGCCCCGGGAAGGCTCTACATATTGGTCAGATGAAAAATAGTTCATGATTAATGCAATGCGGGTTGAATGGGTAAAGAAGAAAGCACCTGAGCTTCGTGCCGGGTCATTTCGGCTAACCTTGCATAGACACTGGTCTCATCAAAGTAGTGCAAAGCCATTTTAATAAATATCTCGCCATGTTTTGCCTCTGATGCCCATAGTTGATGGTAAAAATCTTTCAATTCTCCATCTGTCAGGTTTTCGTATACTAATCGAAAACGCTCGGCACCCCGTGTCTCTACCAGGCTGGCAAGCAGCAACCGATCCATAAAACGCTCTACCCTTCCCGACCGACAGCCATCCAGTAGTTTTTTGACGTAGACATCTTCTCCTATCACAGCGGGCAACTGAATGTTCCTTTCTTCCATAAATTTGTACACATCACGAAAGTGATCGAGTTCCTCAATCGCTGTCTCGATAAGTTCAGGTATGATTTCGGTCCTGTCGGGATATTTGGCCACAAAACTCATGGCCATGGCTGATGCTTTCCTTTCGCAATTGGCATGATCCATCAAAAAGGAATCAAAATCGTCCATTACAGCCTGAATCCACTCCTGGCTGCTCTCAACTTCCAAATCGATTCGATACTTCATTTATCTTAGCCTTTTGTTCAGAACAAATAAAACTATTTTATCCCGTAATATTTTCGTAAAAAGAATCAAAACGGACATGAACCTCTCAGATTTACGCAAAGAATATACCCGAGCCGAACTGGACATAGCCACGGTAGCGGGTTCCCCCTTCGACCAGTTTCAGCAATGGTTTGAGGAAGCACTTGCCTGCGAACTCAATGAACCAAATGCCATGGTACTGGCCACTTCCACACCGGAGGGACGTACGAGTCAACGCACGGTGTTGCTGAAATCCTATGATACCCAGGGGTTTGTTTTTTTTACCAATTACCACAGTAATAAAGCGAGGCAAATGGATCAAAACCCGCATGTAAGTATCTTATTTCCCTGGTATGGACTGGAACGACAGGTCGCCATCGAAGGAAAGGCCATCAGGGTAAGCACGGGCGAATCCATGAAATATTTTCTGAGCCGTCCGCATGGCAGCCAGCTAGGGGCCTGGGTTTCACACCAGAGCCAGGTGATTAGTTCCCGGGGCATACTCGAACAAAAACTAGCCGAAATGAAACAGAAATTCAGGGAAGGAAAGGTGCCTTTCCCCGACTTCTGGGGAGGTTTTCGTATTATCCCAACCCGAATTGAATTTTGGCAGGGCCGTCCCAACCGTCTGCACGACCGCATCCTCTACCGGCGCAACGACGAAAGCCAGGCGTGGCAAACCGAACGATTGGCACCATGAAAAATCGTCTTGGGACGTATTTGGAAAGATATGCCTGGCCTTATCCACTTGACGTTGATTACCTGCCCCCCACGGATCTGGAAATCATCATCATCATCCCTTCGTACAGGGAACCTGATA
>JAOUOM010000079.1 GCA_029880385.1 Cyclobacteriaceae bacterium
ACGATCCTTGAGGGGTGTGATGATACTGCCCCTGTTGGTATAATCTTCGGGATTGGCCGTAAATACAAACTGGATATCGAGGGGTAGCCGTAGCTTAAACCCCCGTATCTGAATGTCGCCCTCCTGCAGGATATTGAAAAGTGCCACCTGGATTCGCGCCTGTAGATCGGGCAATTCATTGATTACAAATATGCCCCGGTGCGAGCGGGGAATGAGGCCGTAATGAATTACACGCTCGTCGGAATACGGAAGCCTGAGACTGGCAGCCTTGATGGGATCCACATCCCCGATCAGGTCGGCAATTGAGACATCTGGTGTCGCCAGTTTTTCGGTATAACGATCGTCACGATGAAGCCAATCGACAGGTGTGTTGTCGCCATGCTCGCTCAACTGGTCAAGCGCATAGCGGGATATGGGCCGGAGCGGATCATCATTCAGCTCAGATCCCCTGATCACGGGTACCAGCTCGTCGAGCAACAGCACCATCATGCGGGCCATACGGGTTTTGGCCTGCCCCCTCAGTCCCAGAAAATTGATATTATGCCGGGCAAGCAGGGCACGCTCAATATCGGGGATCACGGTATTTTCAAACCCCCATATACCATCAAAAATGCTTTTTTTGTTTTGAAGGGAATGGATCAGGTTGTTGCGCAATTCGTCTTTTATCCCAAGGGGCTGGTAGCCGACAGCTTTCAATTCGCCCAATGTTTTGATTTGCATGAGCTGGCCGGGAAGTAATTTTCCGTATTCCATTTTACATGTTTTTTCTTCGGTTTCGTTTGTAGTCCTCAAAGATCAAATTTCCCAGACCTTTCAGGCTACTATAATAGGCATTTCCATTATTTACCTGTGTAAATTCCCTGACAAACTGCTGTAGATAGGGGTCGGATGCGATCATAAATGTGGTAATGGGAATGCCAATGCGTCGGCATTGGGCAGCAAGATTAAGGGTTTTGCTAAGTATTTTGGGGTCAAGCCCAAAACTGTTTTTGTAGTATTTAATGCCCACTTTCATACAGGTAGGCTTGCCATCCGTAATCATAAACACCTGCTTGTTCTTGTTTTTTCGCCTACGCAGGATGTCCATGGCCAGCTCCAGTCCTGCAATGGTATTGGTATGATAGGGGCCCACCTGCAGGTACGGCAGATCCTTGATTTGTATTTGCCAGGCATCATTTCCAAACACAAGAATGTCCAGTGTGTCTTTGGGATATCGTTTGGTGATCAGTTCGGCCAATGCCATGGCCACTTTTTTGGCCGGGGTAATCCTGTCTTCGCCATAAAGGATCATAGAATGGCTGATGTCGATCATCAACACGGTGGAGGTCTGGGTTTTATGTTCCCTGTCACGGACTTCCAGGTCAGACTCCGTCAGCAAAAACTGTTCAAAACCATGGTTTACCTGTGCGTTTCTCAGGCTTTCGGTCAGGGCGATCTGTTCGGGGCTGTCGCCAAATTCAAACGAACGAAAATCCGTACTGGCCTCATCACCTGCGCCCGTGTGCCGGGTACGATGATTGCCCTTTCCGGATTTTTTCAATTTGCCAAATATTTCCTCCAGTGCATTTTTCCTTATCTCCTGCTCTGATTTTCCTGTCAGCGCAAAACTCCCCTTCTGATTATCTTCTGTCAGATAGCCCTTGTTCTTTAGTTCATCAATAAAGTCGCCCATTCCATAATCAGGGTTCGACAACTGGTATTGGCGGTCAAGGTTGGTAAGCCAGCTTAACGCTTCGCCCACATCCCCGCTGGTGATAACCAAGAGCTGAAGAAAAATATGGAGTAATTTTTCGAACGTAGAAGCCGAAGGGTCCTGATCCGGGATAAATTCTGTAAAACGATAGCCAATCATGTGTTATCAATCGTTTGGGGTCGGTATTTATTGCATTTCAAAAAAAAGGACATCATGTTCCATTCCCGAAGTAACACCATACAGGGGAAGCAAACAACCCCAACTAAATTCAATCGCCCCTTTTCAAGCACAGTGGTTATTTGAGTACAGCACCTGATGCCTCTGCTTTGGCTTTGGCTACTACACGGTTGTAGAGATCTTCGTAAAGGGGCAAAATTCTGGAAACCTCAAATTCATGTGCACGTTTGAGTGCCCCTTCCTTGAAGCGTTGCAGGTTGGCATCATCCAGTATCTCAATAGACCGGGCTGCCATGGTTTCCACATCGCCCACATCGCAAAGGAACCCCGTCACCCCATTTACATTCAGTTCCGGCAATCCACCGGTATTGGTGGAAATAACCGGTACTTCACATGCCATCGCTTCCAGTGCCGATAGCCCAAAGCTTTCCTTTTCAGAGGTGATGACAAAAAGATCGGATACGGACAGTACTTCTTCGACCGCTTCCAGTTTTCCCAGAAACCGTACATCGTCATATGTGCACGTCTGTCGGCACGTCTCTTCGGCATACATCCGCTCGGGCCCGTCGCCGACCATCAGTAATTTTGCCGGGATCACTTTTCGTACTTTATTGAAAATCTGGATTACGTCCTGTACCCGTTTTACTTTCCTGAAATTGGAAATATGGACAATTAGCTTTTCGTCATTAGGGCAAATGGCCTTTTTGAAATGATCTTTTTTCTGTTTTTTAAACCGCGACAGGTCGATGAAATTCGGGATCACTTCTATATCCTGTGTAATGTCGAAATACGCATATGTCTCCCGCTTCAGGTCTTCGGAAACCGACGTGACGGCATTGGATTCATTGATGGAAAACGTAACGACAGGCACATAGGCAGATTCTTTACCCACCAGGGTGATATCGGTACCATGCAAGGTAGTGATAAAGGGAATGACGATGCCTTTTTTGGCCAGGATTTGACGGGCAAGGTGAGCTGCCGAAGCATGGGGAATGGCATAGTGCACATGCAATAAGTCCAGTTTTTCGTGCTCAACCACATCTACCATACGGCTTGCCAGGGCTAATTCGTAAGGCGGATATTCAAACAAGGGGTATTTATTGACGGAAACTTCGTGGTAATAGAGGTTTTCACTAAAAAAATCCAGTCGTGTCGGCTGAGAATAGGTAATGAAATGTATTTCATGGCCTTCTTTGGCAAGTGCTTTTCCCAACTCGGTTGCAACAACCCCACTGCCACCATAGGTTGGGTAACAGACAATTCCTATTTTCATGTATATTCAGTTCTTAATTTTGGTTTCATCAAATATCCGTTGCACTTGCCAGGCAAATGAAGGGGCTACCTGATTGTAATTTACTCTAACTGTATTTGCGTTTTTTTTGTTCCCTTTTCTTTAATCCGCAAAAGATCGGTAAACCAAATCCTGCATTCTCCGACGAATATCCAGCCGGATGAGGGTTTGATTGTTGGAATCAGGAAAAACCCGGTTCGACAAAAATACAAAAATCAGGTCATGCACCGGATCTGCCCAGATCATGGTTCCGGTAAAACCTGTATGGCCAAAACTTCTGGGACTCGCATATGACGAAACATTCGGGGTTCTTTCTCCCGGCTTGTCCCAGCCCAACCCCCGGCGACTGGACGCAAAATAGGTTTGGTTAAAAACATCAAGTGTCTCCGGCTGAAATACCTGAACCCCTCCGTACCGGCCCCCATTCAGGAGCATTTGAAGAATAATGGCCATTTCACGTGAATTGGAAAACAGACCTGCATGGCCGGCAATACCACCAAACACCGCCGCATTACGGTCATGGACGTTGCCCCACACCTGCTCTTCCCTAAAATAATAATCGTATTCAGTCGGTGCCATCTCGAAAATTTCAAAGCCCCTGGCCAATGGGTTGAAATACGTACGCACAAGCCCCAATGGCTCATAAATCGTTTCACTCACAAAAGCATCCAGTGATTTGCCACTTACGGACTCAACCACGAGATGTAGTATCATAAATCCCAGGTCACTGTAATGGTATTGCTTTTTGTTGCGCAGGTTGGATGCCCTTATCCAGCTCTGAAGCGAATCCAGCATCACAGGATCGGGCTGATAGCCAAATGACTTGCGGTTGGATGCCGAGTCCTGGGGCGAACGATAGTAAAAAGGCTCCATGTGGTCAGCATTTACCGGGCGTTTCCAAAACGGGATGTAGGACAACAAGCCTGCCTGATGCGCCAGTAATTCCCGAATGGTAATGGCTTCTTTGTTTGTGCCCCGAAACGAGTCGAGGTAATGGCCCACTGTGCTGTCAAGACTGATGCTACCCTGCTCATAAAGCTTCATTATGGCCAGCAGGGTGGCCGTTACTTTGGTTACGGAAGCAAGGTCGTAAAGTGTCTGGGGCTGCACTTTGATCAGGCTGTCATAGGTAAGGTGTCCGTAGCTCTTATCTACGATGATCTTGCCCCCTTTGGCAATGAGTACCTGAGCCCCGGGTGCAGCATATTCACGGATCATTTCCTGCGCCAGCAGATCTAGTGAATCGAGAATTGCAGGGCGCATCCCTGCCCATTGTGGTTGACCAAACCCAAGCAACATCTGACTGCTCACCGGCTCAAAAATATAGGGAAGCATAAACTCCGGGAATGACGTCTTCATTTGCCCGCTTACGGGCTCTGACCCATAGATCATCTCGGGCAAAATATACTCCTGATGCTCATTGACTTCCGGCGTAATCAGAAACGATTGGGCATTCACATCGGTCAGGTCTTCGGGCTTTCCAATCCAAAGGATGGGATTGTCCACGGCAAAAGCATAGGCGTATTCGATGGCCAGCAGGGGATTTTCACGCGCATCAATGATAACGGGTACGCCTGTCGGGATCCTGTCATATTTTACATTTAATACCGTAGGGAAATAGGTGTCGAGCTCACGGGCCAGGATGGTCTGATCCCGAAAAGTCCACAAGGCAATGGTGTCTGCCTTTATGGGGAGTGCTCCTTTTTGCTTTTGAACAGGAATAATCGATTGCGACCAGAGCTGATGAACCAGTTTGGATGAAATACCGGCAAATTCGCGCGGGGGTGTTCTGAGTTGAGTGGTGAGCTGCTCCAGCAGTTTTTGCTCATACCCATAGATATCCTTCGGGTCTTTATTTAATATCTTTTGGTAGTTTTCCAGGTTATTTTCTCCTATTACGATGGCGCGATGGGTAAGCAGGTTGGGATAAAACGAATCACGCTTTGGGTTAGGCTCAAACGCCAGGCTGGATTTTTTCAAAAAGAAAACCGGATCAAATGAATGGATGTTTTCAATGACCTCCATGTACTGTTTTCCTGTTTCCGGCAACACGAGGTAGTCGTATCCGTTCACGCGGGCCTGTGTACGTATATAACCCAAATATTCCCGAAGCAATGATGGGTCTGGCAAGGCTGCCAGGGTCTGTAAACCCGGTAAGTCCTCATCTTCAAGCCCGGGATTAAAATGCTCGTCCAACTGCAGGGCAACCACCAGCCTGTCAGAATAGGACACATCGGGTTTTGACAAATAAACGCCCCCAATACCAAGTGCTTCAAACGTAGTGCTTTCGGACCAGCCGGCCGTAGGGCTCACCCACACCAACTGGAGGGCTTTTTCCTTGAGCGAAAGGCTCTGAAACATACTGTCTGCCTTTTTCTCCAGGGGCAGAATTTCGGCCTTGACGGCCAGCAAGGTTACGAGCAAAAAAAGGGTACTTTGTGCTATTTTACGAAAAGGCAGCATCCGGTTGTTTTCTTTTAACTTTGAATATCGTGAACTTTGTCGAAACTTTGTGTTTTTTTTGAATGAGCCAGCATAATAATGGTTTTTCGCCATTACCATTGTATAAACGAGGATGTGCGGAAGTTTGCCTTGTTAAATGGCGCATCAAAAACCACCGGTCAACCCCGGTCAGGAAATCCTCGGAATACCCGGAATCGTAAAGGGAAGGATACGTGACCAAAGGATTTATTGATTAAAACGAAAAAGACATGGCTATTAAATTTCCATCAATGATACGGCTGCCAAAAAACAAGAGGTTTACGGTAGAGCCGCGTTATTATGACCCCATCAAAGAAGAAATCGAAGAGCGTACACGCAGGATCAAAGAAGAAATGACAGGCCAGGCCCGTGAGGGACAGTACACGCGCAGCAGGATTGTATTTGAACGAAAAACCCAGTCAGTGCCTTCTGCTTCCTTTTTGCAATTGCTTATCGCCGCAGCCCTGGGGCTTGGGCTGATCGGGTGGCTCTATTACGGCAATGATGTATTGTATGCGCTTTGGCTGGCAGTACCCGTCTATTTGTATTACCGGTTCAGGAAACCAGCATCCCGCCAATAAGTGCAATGGAAGACATCATCAGGTTACTTCCCGACAGCATTGCCAACCAGATAGCCGCAGGAGAGGTCGTGCAGCGCCCGGCATCAGCCGTCAAGGAATTACTGGAAAACAGCCTCGATGCAGGTGCCAAATCCGTCCGGTTGATAATGAAAGAAGCCGGAAAATCCCTGATACAGGTGATCGACGACGGCCGGGGCATGAGTCATACGGATGCCCGTATGAGTTTTGAGCGGCATGCTACTTCCAAAATTCGTGCTGCCGAAGACCTGTTTCGTATCCGTTCGATGGGCTTTCGGGGTGAAGCCCTAGCTTCCATTGCGGCCGTGGCCCAGGTGGAAATGAAAACCAGACGCGAGGATGATGAACTTGGCACCCTGCTGCACATCGAAGCGAGCGAGGTAAAACTACAGGAACCTGTCCAGGCCGCAGCCGGTACTTCTGTGTGTGTAAAAAACCTCTTTTACAATATTCCGGCACGTCGCAATTTCCTGAAATCCAATCCCGTCGAATTGCGCCACATTATCGACGAGTTTCACCGTGTGGCACTGGCCAATCCGGAGGTACGTTTTAGTCTGCACCACAATGACCAGGAAGTCTACCAGCTCGATGCCGGTAAACTGGGCAAGCGCATTGTCCAGCTTTTTGGCAAAAACTATCAGCATCAATTAATACCATGCGAAGAGGAAGCCTCGGGAATGCGGGTGACAGGCTACACAGGGAAACCGGAATTCGCCCGAAAAACACGGGGCGAACAATTTTTCTTTGTAAATGGACGATTTATTAAGAGTGGCTACCTGCACCATGCTGTCCAACGTGCATACGAGGGCATGTTACAGGAAGATTTCAGTCCATTTTATGCCCTTTTTATAGAAATGGATCCCCGGCACGTCGACATCAATGTGCATCCGACCAAAACGGAAGTGAAATTTGAGGATGACCGACTTTTGTATGGCATTATTTCCAGTGCCGTGCGTCATGCACTGGCTTCCTTTAATGTGGCACCGTCACTGGATTTTGATACGGATGTCAACTTCGCACAATTTATTCCCCCCCGGGATGACAACCGCCCCAACCTTTCGGAAAAACGATATGGCGAATTCAAAACACTGAAAGACCAGTCAAACTCCAAAAACTGGGAAATGATCTTTCAGTCAGCAGACCGGGAAGAAGGAAAAGAACGGCAAAGAGCCATCCTGGAAACAGAAAATGAGGAAAAACTCACGTTTTCGTCGCGGGTACCCACGACTGGTTTTGCAGAACACAAGGAAAAACCAAAATCCACCCTGCAGATCCACGGCAGGTACCTCGCCCGTCAGGTCCGCTCGGGCATTGTGCTGGTCGATCAATGTGCCGCTCATGAACGCATTCTCTTTGAGCGTTATCAGTCTCGCTCACGGGGGCAATCGGGCGTATCGCAGGCGTCTTTATTTCCCCAACACATCGAACTAAACCCGGCAGACATGGCCCTCGTAATGGAAATACAACCCGAAATAAGGATGTTGGGTTTTGATATAGAACTTTTTGGGAAAAACAGCGTCGCCCTTAACGGGATTCCGCCAGAGAT
>JAOUOM010000564.1 GCA_029880385.1 Cyclobacteriaceae bacterium
TTTCCATTGCGACCGGGATACCCGTGCGGGAAGACATATTGATACGAACCAAAAAAACAAAGACCCAGACCAAAAAAGCAAAACTTGACCGTTGGAAAAATATGGAAGGGGTCTTTCGTGTACCGGCGACAATTGATATTACGGGCAAAAGAATCCTGGTTGTTGACGATGTGGTAACAACAGGATCTACGATATCTAGTGCCTGTTTGGAGCTGGAAGAAAGAGGTGCTTGTGCATTGGGGATATTGGCTATCGCAACAGGAAAATAATTATCAAATAACGAGTGTTATTCTTTTGTCTGTCGGATGAGCTTTTTACGATATGCGTTGAAAATCCTGGATTTAGAAACGAAACCAATGTATTTTCCCTCATCGATAACCGGAAGGTTCCATGCCTGCGTAAATTCAAACTTGTTCATTACGGATTGCATACTTTCTTTCGGGCTTACAAATGCCGGAGGTTTTTGCATGATGCTATTGATGATGACCTTCTGGTATCGTTCTTCATCGAACATCATTTCACGAATCATATCGAGTGTTACGATTCCTTCGAGCTCATCTTTTTCATTCACAACGGGAAAGATGTTCCTCTTACTTTTTTGTACCAGAACGACCAATTCGCCAAGGTTGGATTGTGGGTGAATTTTCAAGAGATCCAATTCAATGATCTTTTTCATGTCGATCAGGCTTAGAACAATCCTGTCTTTATCATAAGGGATCAAGTCTCCTTTTTCGATTAATTTTTTTGTATAAATCGAATGTTTTTCAAAATAGGAAATAGTAGTAAATGAAATGGCTGACACCAGCATGAGGGGAACAAACAAAATATAGCCCCCCGTAATTTCGGCAATCAGGAATATTGCAGTCAAAGGTGCATGCAATATGCCACTCATTAACCCACACATACCAACCAGGGTAAAATTGCTGATACTTAAATTTAGTGTGGGGAAAATGATGTTAAGCGTATAGGCAACGAAAAAGCCGGTAAGACCTCCCATAAAAAGAGAAGGGCCAAAAATACCGCCACTTCCTCCAGATCCAATGGTCAAGGCAGTAGCGACGGGCTTTACCAATAGGATTGAAAAAAGGAAAATCGAAAGAAATATCTCATTGGTAGAAAATGAAGTTAAAAAGCTACGCTGGAATATTTCGCTTTGATGGCCATTTAGTAAGTTTTTTATTGTATCGTATCCTTCACCATAAATCGGGGGGAATATCAGGATAATCAATGCCAGTCCTATTCCACCCAAAAAAGCACGAAAGACTACATTTTTAATGGTTTGTATGCGTGACTCTACCCGAAACATTACGCGGGTAAAGTATAAGGAGGCAGCACCACTCAATACACCCAACAAAATATAATAGGGTGTTTGATCTGCCGAAAAACCATCAATCAACCGGAATGAAAACAAGATATCATCACCTAATAAGATTAACGTAACCAGTTGACCGCTGACAGAGGCGATCAATATGGGGATAAACTTATTGATGGTTATATCCGTCAGAATTACCTCGATGGCAAAAATGACACCAGCGATGGGGGAATTAAAAATTGCGGAAATGGCACCGGCAGACCCACATCCGATCAACAATGTGCGTTTTTTGTAATCTAAATGAACAAACTGTGCAAGGTTAGACCCGATCGCAGATCCGGTGAGAACAATGGGAGCCTCCAGTCCCACAGAACCACCAAAACCGACTGTAATGGCACTTGTGACCATTCGCGAATACATTTTGGTTCGTTGAATAATACTGGAGTTTTTTGAAATGGAGTAGAGGATTTGGGTAATACCATGCCCTAATTTTTCCCGAATAATGTAATTGGCAATCAGTGCCGTGAGGATAATTCCGATCAGTGGATAGATCAGGTAGAGGTAATTGAAACCGGTATAGACCGTACTTTTTTGCAGAATAGACTGAATAAAGTGAACGGCGGTTTTTAAGGTGACTGCAGCCAGGCCCGAGATAAGGCCTATCAGACTGGCCATCATCAGGATAAAATTATTGTTACTGATGTGTTTAAGCCGCCATACCAGAAAGCGCATGATTAGCTTACTAATATTCATGTGGGTACTGATTGAATCAGTGGTCAAAGGTATAAACAATGAAAGGTATACAGGCCTTTAATCTGCAATCGTTTGACCGCCCAAGGTTAATTTGATTGAATTAGGGTCATACGACCAGGGCATTTTTTTTCTTTAGTGCAGATTCGATGTATTCAAAACTTGATAGTATATCCGGTTTTCCATCAACAATGGCGACATCATGCTCAAAATGTGCCGAAGGCATACGGTCAGCGGTAACGATTGTCCATCCATCATTTAGCTGAACAACCCTGCGTGTACCCATGTTGATCATGGGCTCGA
>JAOUOM010000196.1 GCA_029880385.1 Cyclobacteriaceae bacterium
TTGTTCCTTTTCCCCTTTTTCCAAAATTGGGGACTTCCGGGGATTCGTGCATCTGTTTTCCCAATCCATGGCCTACCAATTCCCGTACCACACCATAACCAAATTTTTCAGCATGGGTTTGGATAGCATAACTCAAGTCCCCGATCCGGTTACCACTTACCATTTGGTCGATGCCAAGGTAAAGGCTTTCTTTTGTTACACGTAGGAGTTGTTTTAATTCATCGGAAATATTGCCTACTGCGAATGTATAGGCGTGATCACCGTAAAAACCATTTTTTTTAACCCCACAATCCACGGAGATAATATCCCCTTCCTTTAGGGGAATATCACCTGGAATTCCATGCACGACCTGCTCATTAACAGATGTACATAAAGTAGCAGGAAATCCATAAAGTCCCAGAAAGCCCGGAACCCCTTTGTTGTCCAAAATAAAATCATGAGCTAGCTTGTCAAGCTCTTTGGGTGTTATCCCCGGCTCGATTTTTTCAGCAAGCACGCCCAACGTTTTTGAAACGATGAGTGCGCTTTCTCTCATTAATTCAATTTCTTCTCTATTTTTTAAATGGATCATCGTTTTAAAATGGAGGCAAATATAGATAAACAAAAAAACCCCGGCATGGTTTGCCAGGGTCTCGAATAATTATTTCAATACAAATTAAGATTTGGGCACGCTTTCCAATACGTCTTTGATAGGAACCCTGTTTCCATCTTTATACGATACGATCCAGGCATCTTTTACCCCCATTTCCCGGAGGTATTTTTTAAAAGTATCGGCTTCCCAATAATCACGGAAAACGCCTAAAGTATATTGCTTTAGCCCTTGGTCGCCGGTTTCGCCTGAGAAATTTTCCCCGGCATCAAGGAACTTGGAAAGGTCCTTGTTTCTAAAGGCACCAATTTGTACTTTGAAAACGATACCTACCTGATCATTGATATTGGCACCTCGGGAATTTTGATTGGAATTTTGAGAGGCACGTTGCGATTCAGCCTTGGCCTGCGCCAACTGTGATCGCATGTCTGATAATTGCTGCTGATATTGTGCAATTTGATCATCTTTTTCTGCAGTTGACTGATCAATACCCGACAGCTCTGTCTTGAGGCTACTGACCTGACCTTTTAAGGATTTGTTTTCATCTACCAAATCTTTGTACTGTTCGGGAGTAAGAGCTTTCGTTCTCTTTTTCCAGGTTTTTGCGTCCTCTTTTGACATTTGAGAGTACCCATTAAAAGCGATTAATAGACTCAAAAAGAAGATAAAAATAGATGCGAATTTTTTCATTTTTTAATGTATTGATTTTGAAATAATTACGTATGCGACTCTAAAGTAATAAAATAAGCAAATAAAATCCAAATTTATCCTTTTAATGAGCCAATCATATCTTCTGGACGTACCCATTCGTCGAATTGCTCACTTGTCAGAAAACCAAGCTCTATTGCTGCTTTTCGCAGACTTGTCCCCTCTTTATGGGCTTTTTTGGCAATTTTAGCAGCTTTTTCATACCCAATATGCGTGTTTAATGCTGTAACCAGCATCAGGGAGTTTTCCAGTTTTTCTTGTATGACCGGATAATTTGGTTCAATGCCAATGGCACAATTATCATTGAATGATTCACAGGCATCGCCCAGTAAGCGGGCAGATGTGATAAGATTATAAATCATTAATGGCTTATAAACATTTAGTTCGAAATGGCCATTAATTCCTCCAACGGAAATAGCCACATCATTTCCCAGTACCTGGGCACATACCATGGTCAATGCTTCACATTGTGTCGGGTTTACTTTGCCGGGCATAATGGAGGAGCCGGGTTCATTTTCCGGAATAATTATTTCCCCAATCCCACTTCGCGGGCCAGAACAAAGCATGCGGATGTCGTTGGCTATTTTCATGAGGCTGACGGCAAGTTGTTTTAAGGCACCATGTGATTCTACTATTGCATCGTGAGCGGCTAATGACTCAAATTTATTTTCGGCCGTCTTAAATGGCAACCCGGAATGTTTGGCTATTATCTCGGCAACGAGTGTATCATATCCTTTGGGGGTATTGAGTCCGGTACCGACAGCCGTACCACCCAACGCCAATTCGGAGAGATGTTCAAACGTATTTTTGATTGCTTTAACCGCATGATCCAGTTGTGACACATATCCGGAAAATTCCTGGCCAAGGCTTAAGGGTGTGGCATCCATAAAATGTGTGCGGCCTATTTTAACCACGTCCTGATAGGCGTCAGACTTTAGCTTGAGTGTGTCGCGTAGCTTGATCGCCTTTGGCAGCGTGTTTTCCATAATGATTTTATACGCTGCAATGTGCATGGCCGTAGGAAAAGTATCATTGGACGATTGGCTTTTATTTACGTCATCATTGGGATGAATGATTTTTTTCTCATCACTAAGTTTCCCTCCATTCAGCACGTGCGCGCGATTTGCAATGACTTCATTACAGTTCATGTTGGACTGTGTCCCTGATCCGGTTTGCCAGATAACAAGTGGAAATTGATCATCCAATTTTCCGTCAATTATTTCATCACAGACCAATCCGATTAATTTACATTTTTCATCCGATAGAACCCCCAATTTAAGATTGGCTTCTGCCGCTGATTTTTTTAGAATAGCAAAGGCCTGGATAATCTCGTTTGGCATCTGCATGTTAGAGCCTCCTATTTTAAAATTATCCCGAGATCGTTGTGTCTGTGCTCCCCAGTATTTGTCGGCTGGTACTTTTACTTCACCCATGGTGTCGTGTTCAATTCGGTATTCCATCACATTATATTCGATATACGTAAATTAATGGGTCAAAATTAAGTGTAATCGGTAGGAATGCATACATAACTGCAGGCATTCTATGAATTTATATCAAATTCAAGGGGTAAAAGTGTCAGGTTTTGTGTATTCAAATAAATAATACCATTGAAAAGTAAAGTACCGGGTAATTAGCAAACACATTTACGTAGATAAATATTCCATATGTAGAGGGTTAAAATATCATTACCCGCTGTAAGTGTCGGTGAGAAACGGTTCCGGAGTTCTTTTCGCTTAGGGTTTCTACAAAGTATGACCTAAATCATCTAAATAGAATTTGAAAAGCGTTTGCTGATACGAAGTACATTGCCCTATATTTGTACAGTTTAGAATCGTTCTAAATAATTAATTTAATTACTACGGCCTTGACACTTGATAAACTTCAGTTAAATTTTATGGCTACTGTAAAGTCCATTAGCATAAATAGCCTAAGCCCAAAATTACTGGATATGGGTTTGTTTCCGGGAAAAGAAATACGTGTCGTGTTTAAGGCACCTTTTGGAGACCCAATTGCTGTTGATGTGGAAGGGTATATACTTTCATTGCGAAAAGACGAGGCCTCATTGGTAGAAGTAGCATGAAATGAAGGTAGCATTAGTTGGAAACCCAAACTCGGGCAAGACATCCATATTTAATCATCTGACCGGTCTTAATCAGCGGGTAGGGAATTACCCGGGGATTACGGTAGATAAAAAAACAGGCGTATTTCGCTATCATGATAACCCGCCCATTACCCTTATTGACCTTCCGGGCATTTATAGTCTTTATCCCAAATCCAGGGATGAAGAAGTCGTATTACAGGTGTTGAGTTCCAAAGAAGGGGAAGATTATCCTGATATGGTGATTGTGGTAGTTGATGCATCTAATCTGGAGCGTAATATGTTGCTTTTTACCCAGGTATATGATTTGGGATTGCCAACCATACTCGTGCTAAACATGGTGGATGTAGCCCGTAAAAACGGCATTACCATCAACCATGAGAAAATCCGTGAGCTTTTTCATGGTACACCCGTTTTTCAGGTGATCGCCCGGACTGGCGAGGGCATGGAAGCCGTAAAGGAAGAAATTGTAAAACCACGTGCGGCTAAGGTTGTTATTCCCTTTTTAGAAGGGGAGTTTATAGATTGCCAACCGGCTACAGACGAAACAGAGGTTCAGAAAAACTATGTGGAGGAGCGTTACAGAAAGATTCGACAATACCTTGGTTTTGCGGTAAAGAAGGAAACAATTCCTTCGTCGATGGCAGAAAAACACAGGAAGGCTGACAAAATCCTGACTCATCCGGTTTTTGGCTACCTGTTTTTTGTAGCCATATTATTCATGATTTTTCAGGCGATTTACGCATGGGCAGAATGGCCCATGGATTTGATTGATACGATTTTTCTTAGTCTGAGCCAATTGGCAAAGGAATCTCTGCCGGATGGTGTGTTTACCCGTCTTTTGGCAGAGGGCATCATTCCCGGCCTGGGCGGAGTACTGATTTTTATCCCACAAATAGCCTTACTTTTTACCTTTATTTTCATTTTGGAAGAAACCGGCTACATGTCACGTGTTGTCTTTATAATGGATCGGTTAATGCGGCCTTTTGGTCTCAACGGGAAAAGTGTGGTTCCTCTGATTTCTGGCGTAGCCTGTGCTATCCCTGCCGTTATGGCTACCCGTACCATTGATAACTGGAAAGAACGCCTGATCACCATAATGGTGACACCATTGATGAGTTGTTCGGCACGCTTGCCCGTCTATACGCTTTTGATTGCGCTGGTAATACCTGACGAATACGTAGGTCCTTTTAATTTGAAGGGACTGGCACTGATGGGACTCTATCTGATTGGATTATTTGCATCGTTATTGGCTGCCCTGGTTTTTAAGTGGATTGTCAAATCCAAACAAAAGAGCTTTTTGGTCATGGAACTGCCACTCTACAAGATGCCACGGTGGAATAGTCTGGTTATTACCATTTGGGAAAAAATACGATTGTTTGTTTTTGAAGCCGGTAAAATAATCATGGCAATATCCATCATACTTTGGGTATTGGCTTCCTATGGACCTGGTGACCGGATGAATACTGCGGTAGCCAAACTGGATAAGCCGCAAACGCAAGAAGGATATGAAGCATATGAAAAGCAGGTAGCATCGGTACGCCTGGCCAATTCGTACATCGGCATTATTGGTAAATCCATTGAGCCGGCAATTGCACCCTTGGGATATAACTGGCAAATTGGGATTGCCCTGGTTACTTCTTTTGCAGCACGGGAGGTATTTGTGGGATCCATGGCAACCATTTACAGTGTGGGGGAAGATTTTGAGGAAAATGCAACACTGATGGTGCGCATGCGGAATGAAAAACATCCTGGGACAGGACTTCCGGTATATACACTGGCTACCGGTATTTCCCTTATGCTCTTTTATGCCTTTGCCATGCAATGCATGAGCACACTGGCCATTGTATTGCGCGAAACAAAAAGCTGGAAATGGCCAGCCATTCAATTGTTGTATATGACAACGTTGGCCTATCTTTTTGCCTGGTTAGCTTTTACGTTGTTAAAGTAATGATACAAAGCCTGCTTGTTTTCGCCCTTTTCCTGGTGGCCGTCGGGTTTATTGGCCGA
>JAOUOM010000080.1 GCA_029880385.1 Cyclobacteriaceae bacterium
CACATTTTTGCGGGCACTCACCAATATCCTGATGGTGGCCATCGAAAACAAAAAATTGGCCCGACAGCAGTTGGAGCAGGAGGCGTACCGAAAGGAAATGGAAATCGCCAAAAAAGTACAGAATTTCCTTTTCCCAAAATCCCTGCCCAATACACCGCGGCTTTGGATTGAGGCCGTTTACCTTCCCCACCAGGACGTAGGAGGCGATTATTATGATTACATCCCCCTTACCGAAAGTAAATTTTTGCTTTGCATTGCCGATGTGTCGGGAAAAGGCGTGCCTGCGGCCTTGTTGATGTCCAATTTTCAGGCATCTCTCCGTACCCTGGTTCGCAAGACCCACGACCTGAAGGAAATTATCCATGAGCTTAACCACGCTACATACATCAGCAGCAATGCGGAAAATTTCATTACCGTATTTATCGGCATTTATGATTTTGAAACAGCAGGTTTGGAATATGCCAATTGCGGGCACAACCCGTCGGTATTATTTCATGACAATAAAATGACCATATTGGAGGAAGGGACGACTGTCCTGGGGATGTTTGACCCATTGCCATTTATTGAGACATGTTTATTGACAGACCTTGACGATTTTTTCTTTTTTGGCTATACCGACGGATTGACGGAGACCTTTAATGCATCGGGCGATCAGTTTGGGTTTGATGCCCTGATCGCGATATTGGAAACCTATCGAAATGGCGGGATGGACAACCTTTTCTCCTTCATTTTTGGTGCATTGGAGGATTTCAGGAGTGAACTGACCTATGCAGATGATATTACGATGATTTGTTGCCAGGTAAAAAACGAGCCATGAGGTATTTTTTTTATAAAACCCCTTCTTGGCTCAGGCGCTGGTATCCGCAGTTTGTATGGAAGATCGACGAAAATGATCCCGTCATTTACCTAACGTTCGATGATGGCCCCGTACCCGGGGCTACGCCTTATGTACTGGACATCCTCGACCAGTACCAGGCCAGGGCAACGTTTTTTGTGGTCGGCGACAATGTCAGAAAACATCCATCACTTTTTCGGGAGGTATTGACCAGGGGGCATGCCGTCGGCAATCATACCTACCATCACCTCAAGGGATGGTCTGTGTCTGCCCAGCTATATGCAGACGACATTGCCCGGTGCAGGCAGGTAATGGAAGATGAAGGAGCTATCTTAGGATCAACCCCTTTGTTCCGGCCCCCGTATGGCCGCATTACCACGCAGCAGGCACGGCAGGTTGTGCAGGGCCATCGTGTGATCATGTGGGACATCCTTTCAGGTGATTTTGATCTGTCACTTAATGTCGATTCGTCGTTTCGGGCGTTGAAAAAGGCAGAGCAGGGGTCGGTGATCGTTTTTCATGACAGTGAAAAATATTTAATGAATGTAAAAAAATTGTTACCCGCCCTTTTGGCTGATTTTTCTTCAAGGGGGTATAAATTTAATGCTTTATCAGACGTATTGTATGATCATTGATTCCCACGCACATATTTACCTGGAGCAGTTTGATGACGACAGGGCTGAAATGATCGACCGGGCACAGCAGGCGGGTGTGACAGAAATCCTGATGCCCAATATTGATCATACCAGTATAGAGGCCATGATGGAAGCTGAATTGCGCCATCCGGGTATGTGCTTTGCAATGATGGGGCTGCATCCTTGTTCGGTGGACAAACATTTCGAAAAGGAACTGTATAAAGTAGAAGAATGGTTAGGAAAGCGGGCATTTAAAGCCGTAGGTGAAATCGGGACGGATTTGTACTGGGACAAGACCTTCTGGCCCGAACAGCAGGAAGCTTTTCGTATCCAGTGCGAACTGGCAGTAACGCACGGGTTGCCGGTCGTGATTCACAGTAGGGAGTCGATTGATGAAACCATTGAGATGGTACGGCCTTTTACTGAAAAGGGACTTTCCGGTGTTTTTCATTGTTTTACCGGAAATGAACAGCAGGCAGAAAGGATAATGGAGATGGGTTTTTATCTGGGCATTGGCGGTGTATTGACCTTTAAAAAGTCGGGCCTTGATGCTGTTGTAAAAAAAACAGGCCTTGATCAACTGATCTTGGAAACAGACAGTCCCTACCTGGCCCCTACACCCTTTAGGGGCAAGCGCAATGAACCTTCCTATTTAACATTCGTCGTTGAGGTGTTGGCAGCAGCGATGGGAATGGAAGCGAACGAAGTGATGGAAAAAACCACCCGCAACACACGGTCACTTTTTACCAGTCATGAACTATAAAATCATCAATATCAGAACCTCTGCCCAGGCAAATCCCAGGGACGCTGTATTGATCATCTATACGGGTGGTACCATAGGCATGGTGTACGACGAGGATGGTTCACTGATGCCCTTCAATTTTGGGAAAGTACTGGAACGTATTCCGGAAATACGGACACTCGATTTAAAACTGACGGTCATATCATTTCCACGTCCGCTCGATTCGTCAAACATCGACTACAGGGACTGGCAGGACATGGCCTATATCATTCATGAAAATTATGCCCAATACGATGGGTTTGTGATCCTGCATGGCACGGATACCATGGCCTATTCAGCTTCGGCACTAAGTTTTATGTTGCATGGTCTGAATAAGCCCGTGATTTTTACGGGGGCCCAAATCCCAATCGGGCAGATCCGGTCAGATGCCCGGGAAAACCTGATAACGGCAATTGAAATGGCTTCTGAAAAAAGGGATGGTGTGCCGGTGATCAGTGAAGTGTGTATTTATTTTAATTTCCTATTGCTTCGGGGCAATCGTGCCCAAAAAGTGAGAAGTAGTACGTTTGCGGCTTTTGAGTCACAGAATTACCCCATTCTGGCCGAGTCGGGCATATTCATCGAATATTATTTTAACAGTCTGCTGCCGCACCGGGCCGAGTCACACCTGGAGTTGAAAAACAAGTTTGACCCGAACATTGCCATTTTGAAGATTTTTCCCGGTATTACAAAAGAAATCGTGGAAGCCATACTTTCCATAAAGGGGCTAAAGGGAATTGTGATCGAGACGTACGGATCTGGAAACACCATGAACTACCCCTGGTTCCTTGACAGTTTGCGGGAGGCCATCCAGCGGGGCATCATTATTTTTAATGTGAGCCAGTGTAGCGGGGGGGAAGTCATACAGGGAAGGTATGAGACCAGTAAATTATTAAATGAACTGGGTGTGATAGGTGGAGGAGACATCACGACAGAAGCGGCCGTTACCAAAATGATGTTCCTTTTGGGCAATGAATCGGGAACCGCCCATATAAAAGAATTGTTGACAAAGCCAATAAGTGGTGAAATGGACATTTAAAGAAGGGGTTAAATGATTTTATATTTGCATAAACTCATTTTTCTTGATTTATTTGTTGCCTTGTAAGACCCAAGTGTGTGGTTTGAAGAGGAGAGATGGCCGAGTGGTTGAAGGCGCACGCCTGGAAAGTGTGTATACCTCTAAAGGGTATCGAGGGTTCGAATCCCTCTCTCTCCGCACTAAGATTGTAATTGATTAAACTTTGATATTTTAAACTTAAATTAAACGAAGACTACCTAACAAATTATGAAAAAGTTATTTACTCTTTTGATGCTAGCAGGTATTCTTAACTTCACGAATGGGGTTGTTTACGCTCAGGCGGCATCCGAATCAACTGAAGTTACTGCTGACGCTCAAGTGGCAGAGGATGACTCAACAGCTGTACAGGAAGAAGTAGCAGCCGAAGAACCTGCAATTGAGGAAGTGGCCGAGGAGCCAGAAGTAGAAGCCGAAGCATCTTTTCACCAAGTCGTTAAAAAGCAATTTATCGATGGTGGTCCTGCTTTTATGGGGATTGTATTATTGTGTTTGATTTTGGGACTGGCTATTGCCATCGAGCGGATCATTCATCTTAATATGGCCACCACAAACGTGAAAAAATTATTGGCCAATATTGAAGATGCATTAAATGCAGGTGGAGTTGAAGCAGCTAAAGAAGTATGCCGAAACACACGGGGACCTGTTGCCTCTATCTTTGTACAAGGTCTGATGAGGATGTCGGAAGGTATCGAAATGGTTGAAAAATCAATTATCGCGTACGGTTCGGTTGAAATGGGAAAACTGGAAAAAGGAATGGTTTGGATTTCCTTGTTCATCTCCCTTGCCCCGATGTTGGGTTTCATGGGTACGGTAATTGGTATGATCGACGCATTTGACGCGATTGCAGAAGCAGGTGACGTATCGCCGGCATTGGTTGCTGGTGGTATCAAAGTTGCCCTTTTGACAACTGTTGGTGGTTTGATCGTTGCGGTTATTCTTCAGCTGTTCTACAATTACCTGGTATCAAAAATCGACTCCCTTGTAAACAGCATGGAAGACGCTTCAATATCACTGGTTGATATACTTGTAAAGCATAATCTTTCACACTAAGACCAAAGGAGGACAGAAAAATGATAATTGATATTGGATTATATGCAAGCTATATTCTAATCGCACTATGTGCGTTGGCAGCTGTCCTGATACCGTTGATTCAATCATTTGATAACCCAAAATCACTGGTAAAATCAGCGATTGGTATTGGGTTTCTTCTGGTTGTGTTTTTTATTGGTTACATTATGGCAGACGGGTCATCAGAAGTGGTTTCAGAGTCTACCTCCAAATATGTGGGGGCGGGCCTTTTTACGACCTACATCTTTTTCTTTGCAGCAATCATAGGGATTGTGTACACGGAAATCGCTAAAATCATTAAATAATCATGGGAAGAGGCAAAAGCAGAAAACCACCCGAAATTAGCTCAGGATCGATGGCAGATATTGCCTTCCTCCTCCTGATCTTCTTTTTGGTGACGACTACCATCGCAAATGACAAGGGGATTTTGTTACAATTGCCTCCACCTCCGGATCCAAATATTGTTCAGGAAGACATCAAAATTCCGGAACGGAATATTTTCAAAATTCTGGCCAATTCACAAGACCAGTTGTTGGTGGAAAATGAACCTTTTACCGCTACAATGGATGAACTTAAGGAAGAGGTAAAAAAGTTTGTTTTGAATTTTGGAGAACCTGGAGCAGAAGGGGTGGAAGTTTACAACAGTCTGCCACCGTCATTAAAAGCGTACGTCAATAAGAATGGAAAGAGCCCGCTTTCATCCGACAACCCGGTGAGCAAGGCGATCGTTTCGTTCAAGGCGCAGCGTGGTACTAGTTATGAGTTGTATATCAATGTGTTGGATGCAATCAATGCAGCCTACAATGAAATATACGCTGAGCGGGTTGGCATCACGGTCGATGAGTGGTTGACACTTGATCGCGATGACGACATTCAAAAAGACATGTACGATAGGGCCAGAAATGGAATTCCTCGTGCGATTTCAATTGCAGAACCAGACTAAAATATAGATCATGTCAAAATTTAAGAAAAGTTCCAATACATCAAACGACATTCCTACGGCCGCTTTGCCTGACATTATCTTTATGTTGTTGTTTTTCTTTATGGTTACAACAGTGGTAAGAAAGGCAGACATTCTGGTCAAGCAGAAAATTCCAAGAGCTACGCAGCTTACGAAAATTGAACGTAAGTCACTGGTGAGTTACCTGTATATTGGTGAGCCGGTTAATGCCAGCCTCTTCGGTACCGAACCTAAAATACAGGTGAATGATGTTTTCATCACGGAAAAAGACATCATTCAATTTGTGAACCAGGAGAAGGACAAGCTGTCGGAAGTCGAGCGTGACCAGATCACCATGTCTATTAAAGGCGATATTGAAGTGAAAATGGGTATTGTGTCGGATATTCAACAGGAGTTGA
The DNA here is from genome assembly GCA_029880385.1 of Cyclobacteriaceae bacterium. Taxonomy (GTDB): domain Bacteria; phylum Bacteroidota; class Bacteroidia; order Cytophagales; family Cyclobacteriaceae; genus JAOUOM01. The sequence goes on from JAOUOM010000080.1 coordinate 5,757, forward strand.
GAAAGGCCAATGCACGTAAAGTTCTTTATAGTTCAATAAAGAAAATTAAAGACTAAACTTTACAGAAATAAATAAATGAAAAAGGACACATTTATGTGTCCTTTTTTTGTGTTATAAGTTATTGTAATTCTTGAGTATATGTTAAAATGGATGGATAAATGACCATAGTGCCTATAGCAAACAGCTACTCTGCATGAAGGTTAAAATTCCTTCTGTAAAAATGAATTATCCGTACTGATAAGTGTAGATATTCGCTGCTAGAAAAAAGATTCATGTCATTTGCTTAATTTAAGGGTTTATTATACCGGTAATTATAACCCCTGTATCTACGGCGTTTACATGCGTGGTATGCGTTAACCTTTCGATTACGAAAACAATTAATTAAAGTATTTTCCGAAAAAATACTTTAATTAATTAAATATAAAATATTAACATTTTAATATATACACTTCTTTGAATCTTTGAATCTGCGCATAGGTATGAATATATTCTACTATGACTGCTATATGGAATGCACGTTTGAAATTATTTGGAATGTGATTTCAAACTGAATTCTTTATTATGTGAAATATATCTAGTTCAAACGAAATAAATTTCAACAAAATGGGTTTGTTTTTTTGAATGAATTATTAAAACGCTGAATATATTCCAAAAAACGTTAGGAAAGAAGCGTATCTCAAGTTATTTATAAATAGTTCGTATTTTAGGCACTTAGAGTATATACTCCGAATATTCCATCTATTAATCGTGTGCTGATGGTATAATTTTTTACGTTATGAATGTACAAGGAGTCGATGTTGGTATAATTGCAAGGAATCTTTCTGAGTTCATTAGATATTTGGGAATAACTGATCGATTATTTGAAGAGTCTGTAGGATGGTCCAGTGGCTTTTTGAATAAGGTAAAGCATGGAAAGAGCTCTTTTTCTGTACAGAAAGCACTCCGTATATTCGAAGTATACCCACAATTAAATATCCAATGGTTTTTTACAGGTACGGGTACAATGATCCTGACTGATCCCGGTAATCTAGATGTTGATGAGGAGGAATTAAACGATTATACAGAAAATGATTATTTAATTGAACTAATCAAGGAATGTGAGATGCATTTTGACGACTATAAGTTTAAGAGTATGGCCAGGCAGTTGCGCATAATGGTAGAATTGCGAAACGAAGAATACATGCGTAATAAGCGGCTTTTGAAAGAGATTAGTGCCGGTTATCAGGAAGTGCTGTCCCGAATGAAAACGATGTTGGGCTCCATGTGATTTTTTAGTGGCCAGAACGAAAAGGTTTCCATTCCTGTAGCTGTACAGCCCTTTGGAAGATATTCTGTTAGTTTATGACAGCAATTTTTTACCTTCGGTATTCAGACTGTTAGGATTTATTTCCGGCATGTTTTGGAAATATCGCCCGGAAACATACGGTCAAATGAAGGTATAAACTAACTCTTTACTCATGAGAATTCTACTAAGTGCTATTCTGTCTTTTGCAGTCATTGCCTTATATGGCCAGAAAATGGTCCCGGAGGCGACCGAACTTTATTTGGATGTGCCAGTCGTAACACCAGGTGAGGGAAATGCCCCACCTTCCGATGCTATTGTGCTTTTTGATGGTACGGATGTTTCCAAATTTCAAATGCCAAAATTTAATTATGGCGGCAGCATGAAAGATTATAAGGAAATGATCCCTCAGCTAACGGCTGAATACGAAGGAAAACCAATTGTATGGGAAGTCAAAAATGGTGAAATGATTGTTCGCCCCAGTGGTGGACCCATTTCGACCAAACAGGCATTTGGTGATGTCCAATTGCACATCGAATGGCTGGCTCCCAAAGTGGATGGAAAATCCGGGCAGGGCTACAGCAACAGCGGTGTGTTTTTGATGGGCCTTTACGAGGTACAGGTACTTAATTCTTACGAAAACCCTACCTATAGCAATGGCCAGGCAGCTTCTATTTACAAACAATTT
>JAOUOM010000081.1 GCA_029880385.1 Cyclobacteriaceae bacterium
GTAACGCCGCACAGATCAATTCGGATGCCATCAAAACTTCTGCAGGAGCACTTGCCTCCCTGCCCGTATGCCGTGTAGAAAATTTAGCGAATCAGTTAAAAGAGTTGAAAAATTCAGGGTTTCATGTGGTGGCATGTTCCGAAAAGGGTGTGAAGCCCATCCATGAAGCTACTCTTACCGATCCGCTGGTATTGGTGCTGGGTTCGGAAGAGGATGGCATAAGTCCCGAGTTGCTGAGGATAGCAGATGAAATTTCCCTGGTGCCCATGCGTGGTGTCATTGCCTCGTTAAATGTGTCGGCGGCCGCTGCCATGTTTGTGTATGAAGCGGCCCGCCAACGGGGTTAGATATACTTGTCTCCTTTACTGGCCTTCACTTCATTGACCAGGTTTTTGAAACGAGTGGCATCGTCTTTTTTGCAAATGAGCAATACATCATCAAAATCGGCAATGAGAAAGCCCTCCATATCAGAGGCTACGATCAGTTTGTCTTTTTTGCTTTTGATATAATTGGACTGGCAATTGTAAAGAATGGCATTCTGTTCCACGACATTCCCATTGGAGTCTTTTTTCTTCATTTCATACAGGGCATCCCAGGAGCCCAGGTCAGACCACCCAAAATCACCCAGCACGACAAAAACGTTTTTGGCTTTTTCCATTATTGCATAGTCAATGGAAATACCCTTGGTATGGGAATAGGTTATTTCAATAAAGCCTTTCTCGGAATCCGTGTAGTAGTGTTCGTGCCCTTTCTGAAAGGTTTCGGCCATTTCGGGTTGAAATTTCTCAAATGCACGTATAATGCTTTGGGTAGCCCATACAAAAATGCCGGCATTCCATACAAAGTCCCCACTTTCAAGGAACTTCTCGGCCAGGGCCAAATCTGGTTTTTCGGTGAAGGTTTTTACTTCTTTCACTTTTTGATTGCTGTCATGAAACTGGATGTACCCATAGCCGGTCTCGGGTTTGTGGGGTTTGATGCCGATGGTGATTAACTTTTCATCTTCAGCCGCAGCCTGCACGGCTATATGTATGGTTTCCAGGTATTTTTCCACATCAAAAATGGCAGCATCCGAAGGGGTAATGATCAGGACAGAGTCCGGGTCTTTTTTGTGGATTTTGTAGGCGGCATACGCCACGCAGGGAGCTGTGTTCCTTTTTACTGGCTCCAGTAGTATTTGTTCGTCGGAGAGTTCAGGGAGTTGTTCCTTGATGACGCCATGGTAAGAATCGTTTGAAACCACCCATATTTTATCAACCGAAGTATAATTGGCAAAACGATCAAATGTCATCTGTAAAAGTGTGCGACCTGTGCCAAGAACATCCAAAAATTGCTTGGGTTTTGCCACCCGGCTGTACGGCCAAAAACGGGTTCCCGTACCACCCGCCATTATCACTACATAAATATTCTTCTTCATCAGTTAAATCGTTCTTTCTTCCTTGTTTATTAATTAAATTCGCATTCCATTGAGTAAGGCAAAAAGGTAAAGTTAATTCCAACTTTTATTATTGATTATAGAACTTCAATTTCTGAGGTGAAAGGTGCATTTAATGGCCTTTTTTTCCTAACTTATGAGTATAGATAAATTTTAACAGTTAGCAGATGGAAGTTGCCACAGGGGAAACAGTAAAATCAACCTTAAAAGAGGTTTTTGGGTATGATACCTTTCGGGGAAATCAGGAGCAAATCATCCAGAATATTCTAAACGAGAAAAATACGTTTGTCATCATGCCAACGGGGGCAGGCAAATCCTTATGCTATCAGTTGCCGGCAATAGTACAACCGGGAACAGCCATCGTTATTTCGCCCCTTATTGCCCTGATGAAAAATCAGGTGGATCAGATGAATGCCGTGGGAATAAACGCCAGGTTTTTAAATTCGACACTGAGTAAAACGGAAATGAACAAAGTCAAAAAAGACACCATTTCCGGAGACGTAAAATTGTTGTATGTGGCACCAGAGTCTCTTACCAAAGAAGAAAATGTTGAGTTTTTGAAGAAAGCAAACATATCGTTTGTAGCCATCGATGAAGCACACTGTATCTCCGAATGGGGACATGATTTCAGGCCGGAATACCGTCGGATTAAATCCATCGTGGGCCTTTTGGGACAGGTACCGCTGATTGCACTGACAGCCACAGCCACACCCAAGGTACAGCTTGATATTGTGAAAAACCTGATGATGGAAGAATCGACTGTATTCAAGTCGTCCTTTAACAGGGCCAACCTTTATTATGAGGTGAGGCCCAAGCAACAGGCCAAAAAACAATTGATCCGCTTTATTAAGGAACATAAAGGGAAATCCGGGATTGTTTATTGCCTAAGCCGTAAAAAAGTCGAAGAAATTGCCGAGTTTCTTCGGGTAAATGACATCAAATCCGCACCCTATCATGCCGGAATGGATAGTAACGTGCGCATGGCCAATCAGGATGCCTTTCTAAACGAGGATGTGGACGTGATAGTGGCTACCATTGCTTTTGGGATGGGTATTGACAAACCGGATGTACGTTTTGTGATCCATTATGATGCCCCAAAATCCATTGAAGGCTATTACCAGGAAACCGGACGCGCTGGCCGTGATGGACTGGAAGGCAAATGCCTGATGTTTTATAGCTATAATGACATCCTGAAGCTGGAAAAATTTAATAAGGACAAAGCCGTTACTGAACGGGAAAATGCCAAATTGCTACTCGAGGAAATGGCCTCCTATGCCGAATCTTCTGTGTGCAGGCGAAAACAACTCCTTCATTATTTTGGTGAGGAAAGCCATGCGGCCAATTGTGAAATGTGTGACAATTGTACCCACCCGAAAGAACAATTTGAAGGATCCAAATATATCCAGACGGTGATAAAGGCCGTGCACCTGACCGAAAACCGCTTTGACATTAACCATATTGTCAACCTGATTATCGGGAAAGAAACACAACATGTGAAGAGCTATAGCCACGACAAACTGGAGGTGTTCGGTGTGGGCAGGGATGAAAGCGAAACATTCTGGAAAGCAGTGGTGCGCCAGACCCTTTTTAATGAATTCATTAAAAAAGACATTGACAACCCGGGTGTCTTTAAAGTGGCCGAAAAAGGACTGCAATACATTGCCGATCCGTATTCGGTGAAAATATCAAAAGATCACGAATACGAAACGGAAGGTGAGGAAGAAGAATCTGAAAAGACAACCGTCGATGCCAAAGCATATGACGAAAACCTTTTTGAGATGCTCAAAGGCTTGCGTAAGAAAATAGCCAAACAAAAAAACCTGCCCCCATATGTGATATTTCAGGATCCATCACTCGAGGAAATGGCCACCTTGTACCCGACATCCCAGGATGACCTGAAAACAATCATCGGTGTAGGGGATAGCAAGGCCAAAAAATTCGGAAAGCCTTTTATCGAATTGATTGAAAAATATGTCGATGAAAATGACATATTGACGGCTTCTGATGTGTTGATCAAAACTTCGGGAGCAAAATCAAAAAATAAAATATTTATCATTCAGCAAATCGACCGTCAGATTGACCTGGAAGAAATAGCCGAATCACGCGGAATGAAATACGAAGACCTTGTTGTCGAAATTGAACATATCTGTGATTCCGGTACCAAACTCAACCTGGATTATTACATCGACCAGCTTCTGGATGACGATCGGCAGGAAGATATTTATGATTATTTTATGAGTGCTGAGTCCGATGATCTTAACGCAGCATTTGACGAACTGGGTGAAGATTACTCCGAGGACGAAATCCGTCTGATGCGGATCAAATTCATGTCGGAATTCGCTCACTAGGTTATCTTCGCACTCTGGTAGTGTTGTAGTCGCATTAATTTTTCATCATGAACGTACTTATTCTTGGAAGCGGGGGACGTGAACATGCAATCGCATGGAAAGTCAAACAAAGCCCGAAGTGCCAGCATCTTTTTGTAGCCCCGGGCAACGGGGGAACCCATCATTTGGCCACAAACCTCGATTTTGGAGTCAACGATTTCAAATCCCTCAAAGAAAATATCCTCCTGCACCAGATCGATATGGTCATTGTAGGTCCCGAAGATCCCCTGGTTAACGGAGTGGTGGACTTTATAAAAAGCGATCCGGCATTGATGCACGTGAAAACCATCGGTCCTTCCAAAGAAGGTGCCCAACTTGAAGGAAGTAAGGATTTTGCGAAACAATTCATGCTTAAATATGGCATTCCCACGGCTGATGCCCGGGTTTTTGATGCCGATACCCTGCAGGAAGGTAAGGACTTCCTGAAAACGATCAAACCTCCCTATGTTCTCAAAGCCGATGGCCTGGCTGCCGGAAAAGGAGTGATCATTACCGAAAGCCTGCCTGAAGCGCAAAAAAGCCTGGAAGAACTGATCAGTGGAAAATTTGGGGATGCCAGTGCCAATGTGTTGGTCGAAGAATTTTTAAGCGGCATTGAATTGTCGGTATTTGCACTCACCGATGGAGTGGATTATGTGATCCTGCCAGAAGCCAAGGATTACAAACGTATCGGTGAAGGGGACAAAGGGCCTAATACCGGAGGTATGGGTGCGGTATCTCCCGTGGGCTTTGCTGACGATGATTTTATGAAAAAAGTGGAGGAAAAGATCATTCGCCCTACGATTGAAGGCATACAAAATGAAGGCTTTGATTACCGTGGTTTTGTCTTTTTTGGTTTAATAAAAGTTGGAGATGAACCGTTTGTGATCGAATACAATGTGCGCATGGGCGATCCGGAAACCGAAGTAGTAATGCCCAGGATCGCATCCGATTTTCTTGAGACGCTTGAACAGGCAGCCGTAGGGCAGCTTGCGGGTGCCTCAGTGGTAAAAGACCAGCGGACGGCCACTACCGTGATGATGGTGGCGGAAGGGTATCCCGGTTCGTATGACAAAGGACGCGATATGCACATAGGTATGCTGCCTCCAGGATCACTGGCTTTTCATGCCGGAACGAAACAATCCGGAGAAAAAATCCAAACCAATGGTGGACGCGTGATTGCCCTGACGGGTTTGGGAAATACGCTTGGCGAGGCATTGGAGCAAAGCTATGCAGCCGTAAAAAATATCTCGTGGCAGGGTGCCGGCTATCGCGCGGATATTGGTTTCGACCTGAAACGCCTCGGCCAATAAAAGATAATACATCTCATTGTGTATATTTGGTGCTTACGGTAAACAAATCTAGTTAGATGGGATGTAGTACGTGCAGTACAATAGGTACAGATGGGGCTGTAGCAGGATGTCAAAGCAATGGAGGCTGCCTGACGGGGGGCTGCAATAAATTGAACGTATTTGATTGGCTGTCAAATATGGATTTGCCGTCATTTGATCCCTACAATGTGGTGGAAATACGGTTTAAAAACGGCCGTAAGGATTTTTTTAAAAATAGTCAGTCAATCAGTCTCACGACCGGCGACGCAGTGGTCGTTGATGTGCCAAATGGCCATCATATTGGCCTGGTGTCCTTGCAGGGCGAACTGGTACGCCTGCAGATGAAAAAATACGGCGTAAAAAATGATGAGGCACTTCGTTCGATTTATCGGCTGGCATCACCCAAGGATCTGGAAAAATTCGAAAAAGTACAAAACAGGGAAAGTGCTACCCTTTTTCGTACCCGTGAAATCATCATGGACCTGAAATTGGAAATGAAGCTGACGGACGTAGAGTACCAGGCAGATAATTCCAAAGCTACTTTTTTCTATTCGGCTGATGACCGGGTGGATTTCAGAGAGCTGATCAAATTATTGGCGGCAGAATTTAAGATCCGGGTGGAAATGCGCCAGATCAGTTTGCGCCAGGAGGCAGGAAGACTCGGGGGCATTGGCTCATGTGGCAGGGAGTTGTGCTGCTCGACCTGGCTGAGCGACTTCAAATCCGTCACTACACAGGCCGCACGTTACCAAAATTTGTCCTTAAACCCCAGCAAGCTGTCGGGTCAGTGTGGCAGGCTCAAATGTTGCCTGAATTATGAACTGGAGACCTACATAGAGGCCTTGGGGGATATTCCGGAAGTTGAAACACCCCTGTTGACAGGGAAAGGGCCTGCAAAACTTCAAAAAACAGATATTTTCAGAAAAATCATGTGGTTTGGCTATGATGATGAAAGTACCTGGTTTCCGCTGGATGTAGCACGGGTCAATCATGTTTTGGCACTCAATAAGGAAGGGAAAAAACCGGCGACACTTCAGGAAGATGTGCTTGAGGAACAAGGTGCTGAACGGACATCCATCAACAGCGACCTGGTGGCAATGGATAAAAAATATACGAAGAACAAAGCCAAACGCAAGAAGAAAAAACGACGTGGCCATGGAAATAATCCCAACCGGCCATCCACCAATGAGCAACGTAACAAATGAGGAATAGCATCGCATTCGTAGTCCTGACTGCCCTTTTGTTTTCCTGCAATACCCGTCAGGTATACAGTGAGTATAGGGACGTGGAAACTTCATGGGACCGCAATGATCCCATTATCTTTTCCTTTGCCATCGACGATATTTCCCAGCCATATCAGCTGGTAGCGGAGTTTCGAAATGATCAGGAATTCACGTATTATAACCTTTATTTCAATTTTATTTTGTCCGGCGAGTCCGGTGATACCCTGATCAATGAACTGAAGGAAGTTATCTTATTTGAACCCAAAACAGGGAAGCCACTAGGCTCGGGTTTGGGCGATGTATTTGACAATGTCCTGGTTTTGACGGACGAAGTTCGCCTGCCAGAGGCCGGGGCCTATCAGGTCAGTATTCAACAGCAAATGCGTGATGTAAACCTGGAGGGCATACATCGTGTAGGCTTTTGGGTAGAAGCGGCAGAACAGTAGCGGTTTGCCTGTTGGTTTAGGCTAACAGATGAATGTCGCGGATCAATATCCGGCGACGGTCAAAACTGATGATATTTTTGTCGCGTAGCTCATTGAGAAGCGTGGTGACGGTTTGCCTGGATGTCCCGGTCAGGCTGGCAATGTCTTTATGCGTCAGGTGGTTTCGGATCATGGTTTCAAACCCTACTTTTTCCCCTTTTTCTTCGGCGGTTTCCTTTAGAAATTCGATGATCCTGGTCCGCGCATCCTTGAATACCAGTGATTCGATTTTCCGTTCACTGCGCCTGAGCCGGAAACCTATGATTTTCAATATTTTCAAACTCAGGGCTTTGTTTTCGGCCATCAGCTCCTGCATATCTTCCAGCATCATGGGGCATACGGTCGTGGGGGTGTCCATTGCCAGTGCAAAATCCGTCCGGGTTCCCTCGCCTGCCAGTGCCAGTTCGCCAAAAAGTTCACCATGGCCAAGGATGGCTTTGACTATTTCTTTTCCATCGGGTGTATAGGAGCCGATTTTTACCCTGCCTTCCGAAATCATATAAATGGTTTGCGATGGCTGGTTGGGAAAATAAATGTATTGCTCTTTGCTGAAATGATGAAATGTATGTTTTTCGGCCATTTTCGGTACTTTGTGCGGACATAAAATCTCATACAAATCCACCTTTTCCAAATACCATAAAGAGGAGGTGTTGCTCATTGTCAATTGTATTGTGAACTAATTGGTCAAAATTTTGGATACCGGCTGTTTGAAATACAATTTTGCCCCTTTATACCCACATTCGGAAGCCCAGGCTAAAAAACTTCATCCCATGGATTACTTATCAGTCAAAGCCTTGCATATTATTTTCATTGTGACCTGGTTTGCAGGCCTTTTTTATATGCCAAGGTTGTTTATCTATCATACCGAGGCGTTGGAAAATGAG
>JAOUOM010000082.1 GCA_029880385.1 Cyclobacteriaceae bacterium
TGTTTAATCCCGGGAAAATTGTAGATACGCCACCGATGGACACGGGGCTGCGCTTTGCTGCCGGGCAGGATACCCCGGAAATAGCGACCTTGTTGGATTTTTCCGAAAACCAGGGCTATATCCGATCGGCCGAGTTGTGTAATGGGTCGGGGGACTGCCGAAAATCGGAATTATCAGGGGGTACCATGTGCCCAAGTTACATGGCTACCCGCAATGAAAAAGACACGACACGTGCACGTGCCAATATTTTGCGTGAGATGCTGACAAAAGCAGACGGTGCACTTTCGTTTTCGCACCCGCAAATTCGTGAAGTAATGGACTTGTGCCTAAGTTGCAAGGGGTGCAAATCGGAATGCCCATCAAATGTGGATATGGCAAAACTAAAGGCCGAATGGAATTACCAATCCTACAAGGCCAAGGGTGTGCCATTGCGTACACGAATGATAGGACATTTTACGCTGGCTATGAAACTGGCATCCAAAATGCCCTGGGCATATCGTTTTGTTTTTGACCACAGACTAACGGCTTCAGTGGCCAAGAGGATAGCGGGCTTTGCCACACAGCGAAGCATGCCGGATATTTCTTCCGTTACGCTGACCAGGTGGATAAAGAAACAGTTTAGGCCCACCACTACAAATGAAGACAGATCGATTTATTTTTTTGTCGATGAGTTTACCAATTTCAACGATGGGGAAATAGGTAAAAAGGCACTCTTGCTTTTGGATAAATTGGGCTATGACATACGGTTTGTACCTCATGCCGAAAGTGGACGCACCTATTTGTCAAAAGGCCTGCTTGACCAGGCACTGGATGTGTGCAGGAAAAATGTGAACTTATTTTACCCCATTGTATCTGAGCAGGTACCTCTCGTTGGCATTGAGCCATCGACGATCCTCACCTTTCGTGATGAGTACATTGACATGCTGCGGGGAGAGGAAAAGGAAATGGCGCGAAAAGTGGCCAAAAACACCCTTACGATCGAAGAGTTTTTGGCCAGGGAAATGGATAAGGGAAATATTTCTTCTTCACAATTTGTGACTACCCCCCGCAAAATAAAGGTGCATGGACATTGCCATCAGAAAGCACTTTCTTCCCTGACCCCGACCAAAAAAATATTGAAGCTCCCGGCCAACTACGACGTGCAGATGATCCCATCGGGATGTTGTGGCATGGCAGGTTCCTTTGGGTATGAAAAAGAACACTTTGATGTGTCCATGCAGATAGGTGAGCTGGTACTTTTCCCAACCATACGTCAACAATCCGAAGACGTATTGATTGCTGCTGCGGGAACCAGTTGCCGTCATCAGATTAAAGATGGTACGGGCAGACGTGCGTTGCACCCGGTCGAAATATTAGTTGAGGCACTGGCCTAATGACCATTGAGCTCATCGTAGTATCTGGCCAGTAAGATCAGGTCATCTTCCGTTGTTAGCTTAAGTTCCTTTTCCTTTACAAAATTTTTAAGGGATTTGTTGTTACCAAAAGCTTGCAGCACTTCTTTCTTGTATAAATGAAAAGGGCTTGGGACTCCATTTATGGAGACATAATATAAAAATTCGAACGAGAAAATATTCTGTTTGTTTACGTCTTCTGCATTTCGTTGCTGTAAGTAAAAGCTGTTGGGTTCATTGGATACTTTTCCCTGGGTGATGCTGTTTTTAAAGGCTGTCACCACCAGTTTTTTGAAAATGATAAGTTCTTCGCCTTCGAAAAGCTCAATGAAATGTGCTTCGGGCTGCTGGGGGTGCAGGGCCCAGGAAAATACGACGGGAAAACGGATAAAACCCGCCGGGAGGTGGGGATTGAATTCACCTGACTCAAAGGTGATTTTCACATAATATTGTTTGTTGATTTCAAGGATGCTGTCTCCTTTTTGAATTTCAAACTGATTGGTATACCCGTTGTAATTAAGGGGTACACTGATTTCGGACTTGGCCCGGGGATCCAAAAGTTTAGCCTGGGAAAAATCGGTTAGCAAATAGGGTGTGCGCAGGATACCATTATACCGGGCAGGGTTGACGGGCTGGTTACTATTTAATACTACGGCAGGCGACTGCTGGGCGAAAGCAGCCGAGCAAAGCAATAAAAAAAATAACGTAGGGGCTTTTCTGTACATGGGATAAAAATAAACCAAAAAAACAGATGCCGTAAAGTATGCAGAAGATATATGAGAATAAATCCCGGCGTAGCTTACAAGGAGTATGGCACGGTAATTGATAATTTTTGATTAACCATTTTTAACGAGCATGTTGTTAAAATATTTTGCCCCATCTGTAAAACTTTGCAATTTTATTTGCGTACTTTGAGGTTATGCGTACGAAAGGATTGATCATATGGATAATTGGCCTATTTTTATTAGGCACCGTCTATGGGCAGCAGCCCGGGATCAACCGGTCTGTTTCCGGATCGGAAGCGGCCTTGTACACATCTGCCCTTGATGGGGTCAGGATAGACCTGTATCCCAATCCTGCTACAGATTTCATTGTGATTGAATTAAAAGGAACGTCGATCAATAATCCCCAGATCGAATTAAGGAGTATTATAGGGAATAACCTGAAAATTGAGCTTGAGCATACAGGTACCAATACGTATCGCATTTCACTCAAGGAATTTGCAACGGGTTATTACTTTTTGGTTGTTCGCGATGACCTTTCCAGGTTTAAAAAAGCCTATAAATTTCTGAAAAATTAGGCCGCAGGCTAAACGCATTCCCCTAATCCGTTATTATTCAATTTTGATAGGTTCGCCCAAAAGGGGGATAATCACTTTGCACCTCATGCCGAAATGCATGTTGTGGGTTGATAAAATCCGGTAGTAAAACCCTTTGCAACGAACTGTCTTCAGGTTTTAATTTAAGCTATCCTGCTTTTTTCGGAGTGACAAATGAGCATAAAAAAACCCGGCGATTTGCCGGGTCTTTTTGCAGAGGAGGAGGGATTCGAACCCCCGGACCCTCGCAGGTCAACGGTTTTCAAGACCGCCGCGATCGACCACTCTGCCACTCCTCTGTATCGATTGCCCTAAAATAGGAACGCAAAACTAACGCATTCATTAAAATAAGCAAGTATGGAAATATGAATTATTTTATTATCTCCTTTAAATTTTACTCAATCCGATCACAGGAAATCTGTCTTTTTTAATAGTCGGGTGAAGCGAATTAAAAAATTTGTTAAAATTGGCAGCCAGATGTCTTTTTTATAGCTTTGCGCCTCTGTTGAATACTGGTCCCGTAGTTCAATGGATAGAATAGAAGTTTCCTAAACTTTAGATACAGGTTCGATTCCTGTCGGGACTACAGAAAAACCTCATTACACTATGTATTGAGGTTTTTTATTGATCTTGCAAGTGATATAAGAAACGAATGGGACAACACGATGGAAAGTGCAGGTCTCGAATAGGAGGACTTTTTTAATTTTGTTCGATTCAAGCATCATTTATACATACCGAAATCGCCATTTACATTTCTTTTTCCAACATATGCGTGGGATTTTCTTGACTTTGATAAAAATTAGGTGCTTCTTTATCCATATCTAAGTCATTAAAACTATTTTTTATACCAAAACAAACAAAATATGGCAATTATCAAATTAAAATTAGTGGACAATGGAGGTTCAAAAGTGCTCTATTGGAGCTCAGATGGTGTTTCATGGGGTATTGTGGACGGCCAGTTCCCGTCTACCGGTGTAAACCGTGGCGATACCATTGAATGGCAGGCTGACGATACAATAAATAATGTTACCATTCACTTTCAGGGTGGGGGTATCATCGCGAATGGCAGCATTAATGGGAACGGCAGCAAATCACCCAATGCACAGGTACCCTCCAACTGTCCCGAACCACAACAAGACAAATATACCATTCGGGCTATCCCAGCGGGAGGAGGTGCACCTGTAGAGGTTGATCCAGATATTGTAATTCCACCAAAATAATAGTGAAATTTGAGTAGTAGACCTACACTTTATACTTTTTTCATAAAGAGGATGATCCATGTTTTCATCCTCTTTTTTAGTGTTTTTTGTTATGGACAGGCCGATCAGGATGAAGCCGACAGCTTGATTGAAAGCCTTTCCGGCGGAAATCTTAGCGTAATGGAGCGATTGTTGGCCTTGAGAAAAATTACGTCAAGTGTTTCCGACCCAAGTGATCGTTTTTATTATGCATCACAAATGGCCCAATATGCAGAAGAAGCCGGTGATTTGGAATATTTGCAACGGGCAAAGCTGGAACTGGGCAATTCCTATAAACTAAAGGGGGATTTTACTTCGGCTATTATCTTTTATATCGATGCCGCAAATCTTGCAGATTCAATAGGGCATCTCGAAGGCACCGGCTATGCGTATTCGTTATTGGCAGGTACGTATGACAAGCTCGAAAATTATGACTTGTCCAATTCATACTATGGCAAGGCACTGAGTATTTTTGACCAGATTGAAAATGAGATCATGGTTGCCATTCTAAATGGAAATCTGGGTTTTGGTTTCTACAAATTGAATGCGCTTGATAGTGCGGAATATTATACCACATTGTCCATTCGTCAATTACAGAAATCCTATCCGACTGCCCTGGATTATGCCATTGGAAATTTGGCTTTGATCCATTTGAAGCAGGAAAAAAGTGGAGCACTGGCCGAGCTAAATGAAATTCTTGACATACTTGAACAAAAAGAAGACTGGTTTGCCATTGCCGACTATCAGTCACAGCTTGCTCATATCTATACGATGCAGGAAAAGACAGAACTTGCCATTGAGGCTGCCGAGAAAGGCCTTGCCATCGCGTCACGTCTGGGTCTTCGCGAACAGGTACGTGATGCCTGCCAAAGCCTTTATGCGTTGTACCAAACGAAAGCCAATTTTGCCAAGGCACTGGAGTACCAGACCATGTACATGATCTACAAAGATAGCATCAACGATATTCGTGAATTACAGCGTATCTCAAACCTGCAGACAGAATATGAGGTCGGTCTGAAACAGGCAGAGGTAGACCTGCTGGCTGCACAGAAACGAAACCGGGAAATTTATTTGTATGGGGCCATGTTGCTTTTGTTTATAGCAGTCACAAGTGGAGTGTTCATCTACCGGAGTTATCTGGTAAAAAACAAGCTAAGCCATGCGCTGGAAAAACAAACGGAAAAACTCCAGGCACTCAATGCCACCAAGGACAAACTTTTTTCGATCATCTCGCACGACCTGAGGGGACCGGTTGCGGCTTTTCGTGGCATTCCTTTTATCATTCGGGGAATGTCGCCCGATAGTCCCAAGGAGGAAATGCTCGGCTTGGCAAATGAAATTGAAACAACAGCCCGCCGAATGGCTACCCTGCTTGATTCGCTCCTTACCTGGGCGATGCAGCAACAGGGGCAATTCACCGTTCAGCCAGAGCCAATTCTGATTCAAACACTTTCCGAAGAGGTATTGGCTACCTATGTAAGTGCTGCGCGTGCCAAAAAAATTAACCTGATCAGTGAATGTGATGACATTCAGATCGTATCGGATCGCAATGCCCTTGATACGATTCTGCGAAACCTGGTGGGGAATGCCCTGAAATTCACAAAAGAAAACGGCACCATCACCCTGGCAGCCATTAGGCAGGGAAATGCAGTCATTATTCGTGTATCGGATACCGGGGTAGGAATTTCGCAGGATAAAATAGACGAATTGTTTTTAAATCCTGCAGCCAAAGCCAGCTTCGGTACAGATGGTGAAAAAGGCCTTGGGCTTGGCTTGCAACTGGTGAAAGAATTTGCCCGACTGATCCACGGGACGATTGAGGTACAAAGCTCCGAAGGGAAGGGAACCACTGTTTCTCTTGTTTTATCGCAAGGCTAATGCAGGGCCAAAAGGCAAAAAAAACCGCCCATACAAGTGAGCGGCTCAGCATCTTATTCGATGGTTTCTTCAATGTGCCTCAATTTGACCGTAAGGCGGGTGAGCTCTTTTTCCAAATCCTTTAATTTGTTGATGGCAATGTCTTCGTGATGGGTCTCAATCATGTGTTTCAGATCATCAATGGCACTCAGACACTGTGTCTGATGAAATACCACACTTTCGATTTGTTCTTTTGTATCCATGAGGGTAAAAATTTAATGACGCAGTTAATCTAGTCGAAATTGATTTTGAAATTCCTTTCATAGGTCGTACAATTGACTGATAAAGATCACCTATGCGGAAAGACAGTTTTAAAGTAAGAAAAAATGGCTGTGAATCCAAAAAAAAATGATGGCTATTCCTGCACACGCTGGCAGATTTAGTTTTTACAGGTAGCGGCATAAAAAAAGCCGGAATTGCTCCGGCTTTTTGGCGGTGACCCAATTAATAAAAGTCTTTAATGAGACAATTGTAATTGGAAATGGGCAGTGTTTAATTCGTTGGTGATTTTAGTGGCCAGGCGACGAGACACTTCACTCAACTCATAGAGCAATACCACAGAAGCTCCATTTCCGCATGTGGAAACGGCTTTTTCATATTCGTCTTTTGAACCTTGCTGGTATTGATTAGCCAGCGGATTGAACCAGATAAATAGCTTCATGTGAATTGATTTTTTCGTTTTGGTATCCTAGTTTGAAGTCAAAGATGATGGGATAAATCCAAAAATTCCTGACAATTCTATTCAGATTCCTGCCATACTACCCCATCCGGATATGACTATCCATTTCGATGAATTGTGATTTACCCGTTAAATTTGTCTAAAATATTATATGCGACCCGGACAAGCAAAATCACTGGGCATGACCTTAGGGCTGCTTTTTCTCATTCTTGTACCCTTGTATGTACTTAGAACCTATCAGCAGGGTACGACCAATTGGTTTTTACTGGTTATGTTTTTTGGTATGATCCTATTGATTTTTTACACCATCAGTGGTAGCAGGCGTAGAAGGAGATAGGAACTGGATGGGAGAGCATGTCAGGTGTACGTGCGTTCCTCCTTTGGATGATTCGTTGGGTTTTTTATTCAGTCGGGTGATATTCCGTACGTGACGATATGCTTCGGCCCAGTGTTAATTCATCGGCAAACTCCAATTCCCCCCCTACAGGTATGCCCCTGGCAATACTGGTGATTTTTAACGGATAAGAGTCCAAACGACGGGTCAGGTAGAAGGCCGTGGTTTCTCCTTCCATTGTGCCGCTCAGGGCCAGGATCACTTCTTTTATTTCCCCGTTGCTTGCTTCAATACGTTTGACAAGAGATTCGATTTTCAGGTCGTCGGGGCCAATGCCATCGATGGGGGATACCCGGCCCCCAAGTACATGAAACATCCCTTTGTATTGCCCGGTATTTCGAATGGCCAACACATCCGGTGTATCTTCCACCACACATACGATGCTCGTGTCAGTATGCACGGTCCTACAGGTACATTCCCGTATGTCTGCAATGATATGGCAGGTGTCGCAATATTGAATTTCGTCCCGCAGGATTGTCAGCGCATCAGCCAGGCGATGAGTTTGATCGGGGGATTGCCTCAAAAGGTGCAGGACGAGGCGAAGGGCAGTTTTTTTCCCAATACCTGGCAATTTGGCTATTTCATCCACTGCCCGCGCGACAAGTTGTGATGGAAAATCCATTATTCAATTACGGCTTTGATACCGGCATCACAAATGGCGTCTTTCATTGGTTTTAAAAATTCAAAATCACCATGCCTGACCGCACATTTTCCTTTGTGGTCAATCAGGAGTGTACATTGCTCGGCTTGCTGTG
>JAOUOM010000083.1 GCA_029880385.1 Cyclobacteriaceae bacterium
GGTCTGATAATGAGCCGTGATTGGTCCCGATCCGCATGGCAGTACCGTATTCCTTGCATATTTTCACCAGGGGTGTAAATTTATCCCGAATACGATTGAGTTCTTCCTCATACGCCACATCGGTATATTCCAGGGATTCAAAACGTTTTTTATCGACATAATTCCCCGGGTTGATCCGTACTTTTTCCACCAGGCGGGCAGCTAATTCAGCTGCATTGGGTGTAAAATGGATATCCGCCACCAGGGGCACGTGATAGCCTTTTTCACGCAGGCCTTTTTTTATATTCTCAAGGTTTTGCGCCTCCCGGATACTGGGGGCCGTGATACGGATGTATTCGCACCCGGCCTCTGCCATCCGTATGGCCTGGGCTATACTTCCCTGTGTATCCATGGTGTCAACAGTTGTCATGGACTGCAGACGAATAGGGTAATCTCCTCCCATCGGCACGTCACCTACCGACACTACCCTGGATTTTCTACGCGAATAATTGACAAGACTGGTGCAATAACGGGGATGGGGCATACTCATAGTATCAACAGGGACTTTCATAGGTCATGGTCACAAAAATAATCAATGAACCGGGCAAAAGGACGGTTTTTTTACAAATCACCCAACTGTGGCCGGATCACCAGGTCTTCGACTACACTCCGGTGGCTGAGTGCGTAGGTAGCCGCAATCATTTCAGCCACATCTTCTGGTTTCACAAAACGATCCGGAGGCAAGTCCACCCCTTCCCAGCTTGCAGTAAGCGTAGCACCCGGCAATACAGAAGTGACCCGTATCCCATCCCCTTTCAGTTCTTCGCGAAATACCTTGGACATACCATAAAGCGCAAATTTGGAAATACAGTACGAACCCCCACTTGGATAGGCCATCAGGCTTGCCGTACTGCAGATATTGAAAATATGCCCCCGCCTGTTTGCCTGCATCCCGGGCACAAGGCCCCGCGTCATGTGATAGGCACTCGTAAGGTTGGTGGCGAGCAGTTCTTCCAATACACCGTCGGGTTCATCATGCAACAGTCCCGGAATAAACCGACCGGTATTGTTTACCAATATATCAACCGGCAACCCTGTTTTCCCGACAAAACCAACAAATAAACTGACCTCTTCCTTACGGGCTAGGTCGGCGGCCATCACGTGAACGTGGTTGCCATAACGGGCTTCCATTTCTTCTTTCACCTTCATCAAAGGATCCAGGTCACGGGCACAGCTAGCCACATCAAATCCCAATGATGAAAATTTTTCGACCAGGGCCTTTCCGATCCCCTTGCTTCCCCCGGTAATGACAATCAGTTTTTTTTCCATAGTAAAATACAGCCTGTACCAGGGCAAAACACAGGAAAAAAATGATCAATTCACAATTTGATCCGTGATTCGGCTGTTATTTGTTAATTTCGGATCGTAATGAAAAGCCTCGGTAGATACATCCTTTTTTTATCCCAACTTCTGAGAAGGCGGGAGAGCTTCATGACGTATGTAAAACTTACGATCGATGAATGCATCAAGCTTGGATACAACTCCTTGTTTATCGTCACCATCGTTTCGGTATTTATCGGTGCTGTGACCACCATTCAGACAGCCTACAACCTCGTCAGCCCGTTTATTCCGAGTTACGTGATATCGGTCGTCGTGAGAGACATGACCTTGCTGGAATTATCGCCTACCATCATTGCCATCATTTATGCGGGAAAAGTAGGGTCAAATATCGCCAGCGAATTGGGCACCATGCGGATCACGGAACAAATTGATGCCCTCGAAGTAATGGGGATCAATGCGACATCCTATCTCGTCCTGCCCAAAATCATCGGAAGCCTCATTATGTACCCGATGCTGGTCATTCTTTCCATGTTTCTTACCCTGTACGGGGGTTATCTGGCAGGCTCCATTTCCGGTGTTATTTCATCGACGGATTACCTGTATGGCCTGCGCTATGAATTCATCGAGTTCAATGTGACATTCGCCATGATCAAGGCAATCGTATTTTCATTTCTGGTGGCTTCCATATCTTCCTACAAAGGTTTTTTTACAACAGGAGGTGCACTGGAAGTCGGCCAATCGTCAACTGCGGCAGTCACCAGTAGTTGTATTGCCATCTTATGTGCGGATTATGGTTTGGCTCAATTGTTACTGGGATGATAGAAATCAAGCATATATCCAAATCATTTGCCGACAAAGTAATCCTGGAAGACATAAGCGGTATTTTTGAAAAAGGAAAAACCAACCTCATCATCGGAACCAGCGGCACAGGGAAGTCTGTCCTGCTAAAAAATATTGTAGGATTGATACATCCCGATGCAGGAGATGTCCTCTATGACGGACGGGATTTTACGCATGGCAACAAGGAACTTCAAACCCAGGTACGCAGGGAAATCGGTATGTTGTTCCAGGGAGGAGCACTTTTTGACAGCAAAAATGTAGAGGAAAACGTCATGTTCCCACTCAATATCCTCACGACCATGACGATGGAAGAAAAACTGGAGCGCGTCAACTTTTGCCTGGAGCGCGTCAACCTCGAAAACGTAAATAAAAAAATGCCATCCGAAATAAGCGGGGGCATGAAAAAGCGTGTGGGCATCGCCCGAGCCATTGTCAACCAGCCCAATTACCTGTTTTGCGACGAGCCAAATTCCGGACTTGATCCGCAAACCAGCATCCGGATCGACAATCTCATCAAGGAAATCACCGACGAATACGACATTACCACGGTCGTCGTGACCCACGACATGAACTCGGTGATTGAAATCGGGGAGAAAATCATGTTTTTGCACAAGGGGCATAAAGTATGGGAAGGATCCAATCAGGACATCACACAAACCGACCTGGACGAACTCAATGAATTTGTGTTCGCCACACGGCTGATGAAAAAAATATTTCCCCGGTAAATTAAAAAAAGGCCGTTACCGATACATTCCCCGAATGGATAACAGGTGATGTACCGGACTTTCGCCCAAAATACTGAAGGGTAAGCTGTAGTCCGTTTTGTAGTGTTTGCTGCCAATTGGCAGTCAGTCGGTAATTGGCCCCCGGCTGGAGGGCTTCCAGCAATGTATAGCCCACATAGGTATTAGGCTCCCCCTGAAACCGGATGGAGGAATAACTAAACCTGGAATTAAACGTGCCCTGTTGTGCCCGGGCCACAAACACTTCGCCAAATACCTCCCCATGGCGGGCATGTTCGTTTGAATTTTCATCCCACACATTCACTTTTTGCTTGTATACATAGCCCCCGGCAAGCCGGAACATAGAATTGGGCTGCCAGCTGAGCTTTGACTGGATCGTATGCATATCCAACGCCATGTTTCGGGAAATCAAAAAATCGGACTGGCTTATTTTGTGCCCCCATTCAGCCGTACCATTCCATTGATAGCGGGCATTCAGATTCCAGCGAAAGGCACCCGTCCACAGGTCACTCGACTGGGCTTCGAACCCATTTTGGTTCAATTGACGAAATTCCGCCTTGTTTTTACCCAGCGAGAACCCCATGCCTGGCAGGGCCCGGTTATAAAACAACGTATAACGCCGGGTATTTCTTCCGGAAACCAGCAGGCTGTCATTTTCTACTGCAAACGGATTTATCCGGTCAATGAAAAATGGAGAAGTCGTTTTTTGGTTGATATTCCAGCTTCCGCTAAATGCCAGTCGTGCGATTTTATCCAACCAAAACCCGGAACCCGTCCAGTCTGAAGGAAACGATATATCGACCGAATGCTGATACAGTACCTGATACGCTTCCATGTACGAATCTGTAGGCACAAAAAGCTTGATGTATTGACGCTCATCCGGGTTGATGGCTTCATAAAATTCATTGAGATCCTGCAGTCCGTCACCATTTTCGTCGCGCCAGGTATGGGTACCCTGACCGGATCCTACCTGTGTGAAAATGTATTCACGTCGCAATTCCCGTCCATTGCTCGACGCATAGCTTAGCGAACTTCGTACATGCTGATCCAGAAAATGGTTCACTGCCATGAGCCGTCCCTGGACAATTTGTGTCGTGGTATCCTGCAAAAGTTTCTCTTCTACCGAACGGAATATAGCCCCGGCCGACACATGATGATCGCGGAGGGTCGGTGTAGCATAGTTCACTTCTACTTGCCTCGCCGATGTATACGGTTTCAATTCACCCAGTAGCGGCAGCTGATCGGTTCGCTGGGCTGCCCGTGCCGTCAGGTGATACGTGGTACTATCACCATTTCTCAAAAAAAAGCCATTTTCATAAAAATACATGGCGGACGACATGACCCTGCCAGATCCCGGCGACACAAGCGTGTTTTGGTCGAGGTTGACAAACACTCCACTCTGTAGCCTGCTTTTTCCGACATATAGCTCGGAAAACGAACGGTTCCACTCGGACTGGTTGCCAAGAACCTGGTTTTTCATGCGCATGTGCTGGCCTGAATACGTCACCGGCCCCAGTTTTTTTCTCAACTCCAGGGCCTGCTGCCAGCCGGCAAGCACCTGTGACCGCTGGCGTGCCACCACCGAATAAACCATCCGGTTGTCCTTGTCTTTTGACAAAGTGGAGGTTCCCTGCACCATACGATCCGTTGCGGGTAGTGAATCATAGGGAAACGGATAATTCCAATCCCGGTCAAACTCTACCGTCCGATACCGGTCGATGGGCAAAAAGAAGGCATGATCCCATTCCATCAGGATATTTCCAGACCAACGATAACCCGCATCGCCACCCAGTGGAATACCCTGCCAGGCGACCTTGCTCATTGATGCCAGTCCCGTATTGTCCTTGTCATCCAGATCGGAATACAGGTTTTTATCCTGACTGGAAATGGCTGTTTCATGAGAGATGAGAAAATACCTACCCAATTTTAGCTCACCGCCTACGGTAGTCAGTTGCCGCTGGTTGGGCAATACAACCTGCCTGACGGGGGCAAAATTTCCCTGTGAAATACCTCCCTGAGGTGGTAGCCATTGATAAATACGCCCGTTTGATGTAGACGACACCAACACGTAATCGCCTTGCCCCGGCCCTACCTCTGTGAACGTGACAAGAAAGTGGGCACTTGACGGATTCGTGGAATGAACAAAAACAGGGTAAATCACGCCATTCTGAATTGTATCCATTTTTTCGTACACAATACGGCTGTCGGTATAGCCGATGGAGTCAGCCCCCGGGATAAAGGCTTGCGATGCCTGGTCGCCCAAGTCTGCCAAAACCGAATAGTTTTCATCTGCCAGGTCAAAAAAAAGCGGACGGCTTGCATTGTCTTTTTCCCGATAATGGGAAACATACACGCGGGCACGGTCGGAATGCGCTTCATGGGAAACAAGCAGGTTGCTCCGCAAATAGGCCTGCTGCACATATTCAAAGTCCACACGGATACGAGAAAACCGGGTGATGAGGATGGAAGGATTGAAAGTGATTTCGCCCAGGTTATAATCAATGATATAATCCTGATCAAAACCACGGCGGAGGAGCCGACCGTCGAGGTATACTTTTTCTGAATTGGCCAACACGATCACAAAACGTTCTCCTTCCCCGCTTCTGAGCTTATAAGGGCCCGGGATTCCCTCAATTGGTGCCAGCTGGACAGATGAAAATTTGCCCTTGGCCAATGCCGCAGACACATGCGAGGACGATGACCAGGCTCTCCCCTGCTTTCCGGTCAATCGAAACTGCATACCCTGTTGGTTTTTGTAATATTTCAAAAAATAACCGTAATCTGCAGGGTTTGACAAGACAATATCACCCGCCTGCAGATCCATGCGCTCATTGTAAAGCTGTATCAATACATTGTCAAAATCACGTAATTGCTGGGTATTTCCCTCCGGCTGAAAAGGTACGTTCTGGTCGGTGATCACAGCCCGGATATTGAGCTGGTCGGTAAGTGCCCCCTGCAATTGCAGGTTCAGACCCGAATTGACATACAAGTCCTGCTGGTTTCCGGTCGTTATGCCACGTGTAATGGAACCGGACTTATAAAGGCCCGGTGTTGCAAACACTTCTTCTTTTTTGATTGGTGCCCGGGTGACAGGCAGGTCGGCAGGATTTGCAAAGCTGGCCGGCTCGTAGGTACGGATATCCCGCAAATAAAAAGGCTCTTTCCAGCGGGGCGACAATGTACGGTAGCAAACTTCTATCGAATCCGGCAAATCATCACCTTCGAGTACCAGGAGGTTCCCTTTGTCAATACGATGGGAAATATGATCTGGCTGGATCCGGATCGAACCTGGCTCCACAATCAGCGAGTCCAGTGCCAGTGGAAATTGATGTACCGCCAGACGAAGACATGGCAGGTGCCCTTGCCCCAACAGGCTGTCAGGCAACAGGAAAAGCCCCATCATCAGGCTCATAAAGCGGTAGGGAAAGGTAAAATACCGTCCCCTGGCCTGTTTCCGTTTCAAACCAGATATGTCCGTTCGCTTGCTCAATTCCTTTTTTTGCCAGGGCAAGTCCGATGCCACTGCCTTTTTCCTTGGTACTAAAATATGGTTTAAAAATTTTATCCCTCCATTCCTCACTGATTCCCCTTCCATTGTCCCGCACAGCCAGCACCGCCTTGCTGCCCGAACGGGCCAGGTCGACCTGAATGTACTTGTCGGCCCGATCCGTAGACTGTACAGCATTCAACAGCA
Source organism: Cyclobacteriaceae bacterium (assembly GCA_029880385.1). Lineage (GTDB taxonomy): Bacteria > Bacteroidota > Bacteroidia > Cytophagales > Cyclobacteriaceae > JAOUOM01. The sequence continues at coordinate 6,598 of JAOUOM010000083.1, forward strand.
GGTTGTTGAGTATTTGACTCAATAATTTTGAATCTGCTACCACAAAAAGCCCCGACTCAATGGATTCGGAAAGGACATAGTCTTCATTTTTATACAAAGAAATGACAGACAAGGTCAATACGGAAAGATCCAACGGTTCATTGTGAGGCACAGGCATTTGGGCAAAGGCCGAAAACGAATCCGCAATAGCTGCCAGCGTATCGATCTGGATGACCAGCGAATTTAACGTTTGATACTCCTTACTGGAAGCCTCAAAACCACGTTGCATCTGCTGGATTTTGAGTCGCATGGGAGTCAAGGGGTTTTTGATTTCATGTGCCACCTGCCGGGCGATCTCCTTCCAGGCAGTTTCCTTTTGTATTTTCACCAATTCCACCCTGCTGTTTTCCAGTTTTTGCACCATTTGATTGTATTCATGTACCAGCATCCCGATTTCATCACGGGCTTCATAGGTAAGCGGCGAAGTATTTTCCAGGTAATTCACTTTTTTGAGCCGTTCGGCAATCAGCTTGATCGGGGAAATTAATTTTCGCGCCTGAATATTTCCCGCCACCAACGAAAACACCAGGATTACGGCAAATAAGATGATGAGATTGGAAAAAACTTCAATTTGCTGACGGTTTAAATGGCTTTGTGAGTCGAAAAACGGCAAGGCAAGGAACCCGATCAACCGCCCGTCTGTCAACGATAGAATGCCGGTATAGACCGTCTTGTAGGCAAGGGTACCAATGGATTCGGTCAGCACGACCATTTGTCCGGGGTTTTTTCGCAATTCGCGAAAGGCTGACGGATGAATGTTGCGCGACAATAAATCAAGGTTAAAGACTTCATTCCGGTTGGTTCCCAACAGCTGACCCTTTTTATCATAAATGATGATATCTGCCTGCACCAGATTGCTTGCCTCAAATAGTTTATACCCAAACTGGTCGCGATTAATGGTGTTTTGAATAAATCCTTCGGTGACGGAAACAAGGTTTTCGGCCACATTTTTTGTCCGCCTCTGGTAGTTACGGATGATTTCTTCCCGGTACGACGTATTTAATACATTGAGGATCGCAA
>JAOUOM010000090.1 GCA_029880385.1 Cyclobacteriaceae bacterium
ATCATAACTCTGCAATTCCAGGTCAAGTTGTAATAATGACTTTATTGTGTCATTTACCAAATCCATTTGAAAATCAACTGAATTGTCAGAATCTGAGTAAATATCCCTTATATCTTCCAATACTGTCAATACTTCGGACTCATTCCCTTCATTTATTCGTCTTTTCCAAAAATCGTGATAATATCCGGTGTCAATACGAATCGCCTGATAATAAAAACTTATTAGTCCATTAATAATTTGCTCTATTGTCAATCCTTCCCAATCATGTCTCAACATACCCCCAAATCTATCTTGAAAGTACATTGTGTCCTGATAGCTTTCTTTAGATAGAATTTTCTCGTATCCAATCGCTTTCAATGTATTATGAGCTGAAATCAGGTTGTCTGGTTTACGAATCCAATCAAATGGTGAATCGTTTGTTTGAAACAAATCTCCTTTGTTAATTCCTGCCCATTTAAAATACATCATTAAGTCACGGTATCCATCCTTTTGGTCAACCTGTGGAATTGAGTTAATAAACTCTATTTTATTTTCAGTCCATCCACCGATGAATTTATCTGTCTTACTTATCGCTATGCAAGAAACTAATCCAAGAATAGAAATCGTTAAAATTTTAGTCATATGTTTCATTTTTGCACCGTCTTACACTTGCAGGCAACATCCGAATATCGTGCATATTCACTAGATTTCTCTTATATGTATATTTTGTAACCCGTTCATTTTCAGTAACAAAAACGTTTTTAAACGTTTGTAGTCGTTTGTATACGTTTGCACACGGATAAAAACGCAACTCGGATTTGTTGTGATGAATCTAACGGTTGTTTGCGTGATTTCCAAAAAGGAACCAAAATCGACCGTGGAAAACCTAGGAGGGCGGTGAAAATCCCCTAAATCCGGTGGCCCATCCGATGAGTTGGATCCGTGTCCCTTTCAGGAGACACGGATCGGGCGCAGCCTTTAGAAAGTTTTGGTGCTTTCCAACGGCTTTTTTATGGGCCCAATCTTCGTGGCTTGCGGGATCGTAAAGAGCCAAAATGCCTTGTTACCAGCCCCGGCAGCAGCGGCATCCTTTCCATCTTGGGATGATGGTGTGGGCAGGATGGAAAGATACAGCGGATGACGGGTAGCCCCGGTGCCTGAGGGCCAGCCCCAGCCGCTCCTGCGCCAAAAAATACCCAAACACCCGGATATTTGGGTCATCTGACGAAAATAATGCCCTTTTTGTACGGCAGAGACTGACGAATCAGTAGGCATGCCTTATTTTCGCGGCTCTAAACAGCCACATCACGATGAATAGACTTTTTTTACTTTTGGGATTCCTGATTTTTTGTGTTTCTGCTTTTGCGCAGGAAAAGGATGGGCTGAGTGTGCCGCGGCCCTCGATATCGGGACGTTTTATCCTGTCGGGAAGTCCCCGGTCCGTCAACATAAACTTTGTGGGAAGCAGTATCACCTATACCAAAGGGGAAGGCAGTTTTTCGCTTTCGCTGATGCCGACGATTAGCTTCCGAAAGGATGTACCTGCCAGTGCGACCGCTACCCAAAAGCCGTTTGTGCGGCCTGGTTTTTCGATTGGCCCCCTGCTACAGGTAAAGCGGTTCCTCTTTGCCATGCCGGTATTTTATCAGGACGATGCGTGGCACCTATATGGGGGAATTGGCTACACCATCGGAAAATAATCGTTGAAAACCGGGGTTGTCTGACCGCTTTGTTTTTTTTCCCAGGGCCTGAAAAAGGCCGGATACCGGGCAGGTGCTGACATGCCCGGATACCGTTCATCCAGTTTTTCCAAAATTGACGTGCGACAGCCACGGTACATTGGCCGTCGCCATGTATCTTTATAGTGTCCTGATGGCAGCTGGCCCTTTCACAGGGACAGGCACTGCCAGGAGCCATTTTTATGGATCGACAGCCATTTTTGGATATGCAGGCCTATGGGCTTTCCGGAAAAAATACGCTGCCTGATGCTGTGGCTCTGACCGTGACGCCAGATACCTGTACGAACAAACGGAAACACGCATGAAACAGAACAAAAACATAAGCCGCCGCAAGTTTATCGGCACTACGGCGGCAGCTTCCATGGCCTTCTCGATCGTCCCGCGGCATGTAATCGGCGGGCCGGGCCACGTGGCACCCAGCGACCAGCTATCCATCGCCTACATAGGATGTGGCACCCAGGGGATGCGGGAAATGACAGAGCTTATTCAAAATCCCCAGTTGCGGATTGTATCGGTCTGTGATCCCAACAAATTCAGCACAAACTACATCGACTGGTCGATCAATGGCATTCGTGACAACATACGTCAGGCACTGCAGGATCCCTCTTGGGGCGAAGGCCTGGACGGCATACCCGGCGGCAGGGACGTGGGCCAACAGTTTGTGGATGCTTACTACGGAAAACAACTGGGCAAAAAATACAAGGGGTGCTCCTCCTATGCGGACTTCAGGGAGTTGCTGGAAACGGAAAAAGACATAGATGCCGTAAAAGTGATGACACCCGATCATCTGCATGCGACCATTTCGGTGGCAGCCATGAAAAAAGGAAAGCATGTGGTGATCCACAAACCCATTGCCAACCGGATGAACGAAGCAAAACTGACCATGGAAACGGCCCGGACGACAGGTGCACGTACCCACCTGCTGGCATGGAGCCAGCGCAGTGGCAATGCGCTTGTGAAAAAGTGGATACAGGAAGGTGCCATCGGCACACTGAAAGAAATCCACAACTGGTCAAACCGGCCAGTCTGGCAACAATGGACATCCAACCCAACCGAGACGGTGCCAATTCCCAGGGATTTTGACTGGGATTTATGGCTGGGGCCTGTTCCGGAGCGTCCCTATCACCCCAATTACACCCATGCGGTCTTCCGCGGATGGTATGATTTCGGAGGGGGAAGTATTGCGGACATGGGGCATTACAGCCTCTGGCCGTTGTTTATGTCACTGGGTATTGAGACCCCTGCCTACAGTGCCGAAGCCCGCGGCACTACGACCAGCACGACAATCGGGCAGGTGAGCCGGGGAGTAAATAATACTGTTGCATTTCCGTATTCATGTACTGTGCGGTTCCGGTTTGGGGCACAAAAAGAGCTCCCGCCTTTCGATCTGTACTGGTACGACGGTGGCATGCGGCCGCATACACCCGATGAGTGGGCCGATGCGGGCAAATCACTCCCCCGTGAGGGGATGATGCTGGTAGGTGACAAAGGAAAAATCATGGCGGGTTTTAACTGTGAAAATCCCGAATTAATCACGGAAGGTACGGGTAGTGGAAAGCCGGCGGACTATACGGAAAAAACCGACCGGTCAGACGATCACTGGATCCGTGCGTTCAAGAACAACACCGAATCACCGGGCAGTTTTCTCAGGGCAGGTGCCGTGACGGAAACTATTTTGCTGGGGGCAGTTGCGCTCCGTGCCCGTGAGCGGGTGGTGTATGATACGGAAAAGATGCAGATCACCAATGTAGCAGAAGCCAACCAATTCCTGACCCGCGAATACCGAAAGGGCTGGGAGCTGTAACAAAAAAGCGGCAAAGCAACTGGGTTTCTCCGTACGGAACACGGATCTCCGATGCTTTGCCGCTATGATGCCTGTCTTTTGGCCGTACTACAACTCCTTGATGTAAATATTGCGGAACTGGACAAGGCTGGGGGGACTCACCCACTCACCATCACGTTTTGAACCATGATGCTGAAGGCCAATGGGGCCACTTGCTGCGATTTCGGGCAGCCAGGCATTTTCAATTACCACCAGGCCATTGAGCTCCACTGTCAAGCGATCCCCTTTGAAGGTAATTTTAAACGTATTCCATTCGCCAATATTCCGGTCGGCATTGGTAACGGGCGTCACACCCCTGCGTACGTCTGCCGGCATTTTTTCGTCCATACGGTACCCATATACTTCACCTGATCCGATAGGCCAGCACCAGATATTGGCCTGGCACTTTCCGGGTCCACGCATCAGAATCCCGGAATCAGAATCCGGTACGATCATGGTGATTTCCTTACCCTTTTCGTCCCGTTTGTGCAGGCCACTGGGCAATATGAGGGGCACCCTGGGGTTTTGCCAGGGAGTTTCCTTGATCCGCCAGTCCACATACAATACAAAATCCTTGTATGATTTTTCTGACCAGAGGTGTTTTTCCCCGGGTGCCTCACTTTCGGCATCATAGTCGATCACACCGTCAATTACTTTCCAGTGACCATTATCACCTTCGGGAACTTTCCAGTTGGTCAAATCCGTGCCATTAAACAGGGATATAAAACCTTCGGGAACTTTATTTTGCTGTGCATGGAGGCCATAGCCTGTCAGGAAAAGCACAAGTATTGGGATTAATCTATTCATGGTATTTTCTTTTGATATGTTGCTGATTTTAAAATTGGCCTTGTCAACCTGACGACTGGCAAGGTACCAATTAAAGCCCATTGCAAGGTCCTGTGACATTTCTGGTTTAAGATAATCCCCATCAACCTGTATTCAAAAAGTTAGCTGAATAAATTTACAGGAGGCAAGCCTGCTAGCGCATGATCAGCTCACGAATTTCAAAGTCTTTGCCCTTGCCAAACCGGATGATATCACTCATGCAAAAGCGTTCAAGTGTATGAAGGTCTTTAAATAGAAAATCTTCCGGTTCCAGGATATGCATGAGCTCCACTTCAAACTGATCGCCATAATTCGTGATGCGGTATTTTTCCCCTGATCTCAGGCTGCTAAACGATAATCCTTTCATTGTGCAAGTGTAAATTATCCCAATAATATTTCGACAAGGAATAAAAAAATGTTAAAATTGAACTACTACGACTCAAACCCCGCCTGTCATGATGTCAAAATCCGCCTTTACATCCTCATCACCATTTCCCGTTGCCTTACTAATCAGTATTTTTATCCTGTCCTGTGGTGGTGGGTCGGATTCGAAAAGCCATGAAAACGATTCGGCCCTATTTACCGAAGCCGAAAAGGAAATCCTAAGCGATATCACCAAGATCATCGCAGATTTACCTCCCCCTTCCGTGGTACCCAATACCATTCAGCAAATTGGCACCACATATAACCCGGATCTGATCAATTCAATGGATAAACTAAGTGCATACCTGATTGAAGATAGCAAAGCAGCCCTCAATCTGGGTATATACGGTACGGACATTGGCTACCTCATCGAATATGACCAGGTGCAGGAATCGCTCGAACGAATGAATGCCTGTAAACAACTGGCTGAACGACTGGGAGTCTCCACTGCATTTGACCTCACCCTCATGCAAAAATATGAAGCGGCAATGGGGAATCATGACGAACTGGTCAAGCTCCTCAATGAAACCATATTACTGGCAGAAAAACGTCTGGAATCCAGTGACCGCATCAATATGGCCGCCATGGTACTCACTGGCAGTTTTATCGAAGGCATGTACCTGGCCGTTCGCGTATTGGAAGACACTCCGCTCGACCAACAAACCCAGGAAGAAAAAGACCGGGTACTGGAACCATTGGTGCAATTGGTATTGGGGCAAAAGCAACCCCTGCTTGATATCCTCAGTATGTTAGACAAACTTCCCTCAAATGAAGATATCGCCACACTCACCGTTGAACTGAACATACTACGCCGCTTGTTTGAAAGTGACCTGGCAGAAGTAGAAATCAGCATGGCCAATGACCCTGATTTTGTATTGAACCAGGAAATGCTGCTTGATATCAACCTGGAAGTAATCAGAATCCGAAATAAAATCGTACAATAAACAGCCGGGACATCCCATAGAATAAATGGCACTGGGTATATTTCAGTGCTTTTTTTCTATTTTTAAGCGAAATCCTATTACCAAACACTATCATCCGCCAAGTTCATGAGTGAAGAAATCCTCAAAGCCATCATCCAATTACTCGCAATCGTTGCACAGGAAGATGACGTAACCCTCGATGAAAAAGCTTCCATAAAAAATTTTCTCACAGAAAGCCTTTCGGCAAATGAAGCCGAGAAATATTACCAGTTTTTTGAATCCCTGATCAAGGGACGCAAGGTATCGCTGAGCACTCAGGAAAAACAAATTGACATTATCTGTGACCAAATCAACCATGCGCGTACCAACCAGCAAAAGATAGTCGTCATCCTCAAGTTGGTCGAGCTTATTGCTGCAGATGGTACCGTAACTATGCGGGAATCCGAACTTCTGTATTACATCTCAGAAAAACTCAATATCAACAAACAGGTAACCGACCTGATCAAAGCATTTGTCATTTTTCAGGAAAGGAACAAGGTGATCTCGTCCAATATCCTGATCATTGATGACGGCTCCCATCACCTGCCCGATACGTGCAAACACCTTTCCCTTCAGAAACTAAACGGGTTTTTGTTTATTTTACGAATCCCTGAACTCGAAGTGTATTTTGCCAAATACGTGGGGGAAGAGACTATTTTTCTCAATAGTGCCCCCATGAAAACCAATCGTGTATACGTGTTTTCACTCGGCGGCGTAATCAAAAGTGAAAATAATTCGCCGGTCTTTCACAGTGACATTGCCAGCAGGTTCCGGTCTGAAGAAGAATCAACCCAGCTAAGCTTCGTTTGCGAAAATGTATCCTATACATTCCGCAATGGGACTATTGGATTACGAAATATCAACATCCGGGAGGAAGGAGGCAAAATCATTGCCCTCATGGGTGGCAGTGGTGCCGGAAAATCTACGTTGCTCAATGTACTCAACGGAAACGACACCCCAAACCAGGGAATGGTACGGATAAATGGCATTGATATTCATAAAGACAAAACCAAGATTGAGGGCGTCATCGGCTATATCCCCCAGGATGACCTGCTTATCGAAGAGTTATCTGTATTTCAAAATCTTTATTATGCTGCCAAACTTTGCTTCAAAGACAAAACAGCATCAGAACTCAGGGAACTGGCCAACAAAACCCTGGAGTCGTTGGGCCTGTATGAAGCCCGAAACCTCAAAGTAGGAAGCCCGCTCGACAAATCAATCAGTGGTGGCCAGCGTAAACGTTTGAATATCGGCCTGGAATTGCTCCGTGAACCATCGGTACTGTTTGTCGACGAACCTACCAGCGGCCTGTCGTCACGTGATTCGGAAAACATCATGGAGTTGCTCAAGGACTTGTCGTTAAAAGGTAAAATGATCTTCGTGGTAATCCACCAGCCATCCGAGGACATTTTCAAAATGTTTGACAAACTGGTCTTGCTGGATGTGGGGGGATACCAGATCTATTATGGCAATCCGGTGGAAGGAATATCCTATTTCAAAAACATTGCAAATATGGTGGATACCCGCTCCAGCGTA
>JAOUOM010000084.1 GCA_029880385.1 Cyclobacteriaceae bacterium
ATTATTGGCTGAAATCCCCTTTTCTGTGATCTCTTCGGTAAACATGGACAAAGCACCTAAATTGGTTTTATCTATTTTTCCCGACACCCGTGCACCCCCAATGATCGGTACGCGTGAACCATCTTCCGACAAACCAATACGGCGGCTAAAAAACAAATCGATCTCACCTGGACTACCTATGCTGAAAAGTCCGGCATTCTCAAGGAAAAATGGCCTTTTTTCAGGAAAAAACAAATTAAACCGGTCAAGGTTTACCTGTTGGTCATCGACTTCCACCTGCGCAAAATCTGTGTGATAGGTCATGTCAAGCGTAAGCCCGGGCGTGATACTATATTTCAAATCAGCCCCTGCAGCAAACCGTGGATCAACAACCGGATCAATGGCCAAATAGTCTGTTGAAGCCTCCCCCAACAAATAGGGGATTACTTTGAGGTTGCCAGGGTTTTTCAAATTTAACCCCGTAATGTCCCCGGCCAATGACAAGCGTTTGATATCAAACTGAATGGGCAAAGGAGACCAATAGGCTAATTCATTTCGCTTGCGGATAATCCGCTGGAAATTGGCACCCCAGGTCACGTTTTCCCCGGCACGAAACCGGAGGGTCTTAAAGGGAATGGCAAATTCCGCACTCCACCCATACGATCCCACGTTTGTTTTTACCTCCCAGGATCCATCCCAATTGAGGTTGAACCCGCCGATCACACCTCCCTGCTGACGGTTTGCATTATTGTTGCCCTGTCCTTCATTATCGACCTGGGCATCGTATTCAATTCCGATCGAATTTGTACCAAATACAAAGCCGTTTTGATTGTCGTGATACGTATCCAGGATAAACAGGAACGCATCGGTATTTGCCAGTGCCGCATCCCTGCGCGAATCCGAAACCACCAATTTCTCCGGTTCGGTATCGTAGCAAACTACGGAAACATACAATGTGAAGGGCGTATAGGCGAGTCGAATTTCTGTTTTTTCCGATACGGGATCCCCTGCATTGGGCTGGGTTTGAATAAGGGCTGTAAGGGGCGCAATGGACTGCCATAGTTCATCCCCTATCACCTCCCCATCGATTGCCGGCCCAATTTCGATAGCGGTTGCCGTAGTTTCTGGCCGAATACTCACGTCTGGCCGCATCCCGGTGGTTTGTGCGACAGACAAAAAAGAAAGGTACCCGATAATAATCGTGAAGATATATTTCATGATGTATGATTCTCCAAATTCAACTCACGGCAGTACCTCCTACCGTCTGAATTTGCCACTACAACTTTCGGACATTTCCCTGTGTTTTTATAATAAATAGTTCGTATTCGGTGATTTTCCCCAATGACCGGCAATAACCCCAAGCCTCCGATCATCTAAAAGTACCACTGATCAAATCGAACCATCCGATCATAATGACCCGTACATAATTTACCTTGCAACCAGGCCGGAAAAACACGGGTCATACTCCTGAAATGCCTGACAGAGAATAATCATACATTGTTATATCATTTTTTACGATAAACCCTAGTCCGGTCACACAAAACGACCTACTTTAGACCACATAATAAATATCAATGAAAATCACCGCCGCTACCTATATATTGCTGGTTTTCCTGGCCCTTTCGAATACCCTCCACGCCCAAAACCCCATTGCCAATCTCGATATGTCAGGCGATATCCATACATGGTACGACCAGCAGATGGGGACAGAAAAATCATCCCTTATCCTGGGTACCTATCAGGATGTACGGTTACTCTCCATTGATTCGCATCCTTTCTTTTTTCAATTTCAGTGGCTGACCGGCTCCATCCGTTACCGCGGGCAGAGCTATACGAACATTGACATGATGTACAATGTGTTTGAAAATTTTGTGATCATACGAAACCCAAACTACAGCAGGGGAAACCAGCCCATACACCTCAATCAGAGCCAGGTCGAATGGTTTGAACTAAATGGAAGTTTTTTCCGCAACTACAACGAAAATGAGGCAACACTCCCAAACGGAGTGTATGAAGAGTTGTTCATAGGGGATCATGTAGCGCTTATTGCCAAACGCTCAAAAAAGACGACCAATAGCAACAACCAATCTACCATTACCTTTCTTGAGAATGACAAATACTATTTTAAATACAATGGTACCTATACCCGGATTGCCGGCCGTGGGCCCATTATCCGACAATTAAAAGAAAAACGCAAAGAACTACGGGTTTTTGCCCGTGACAATGAGCTTATATTGCAAGCCGGGGTAAGGGATCGCGACCTGATCATGTTTATCGCATACACTGAAAAAATATTGTCCGAACAATGAGACAACTCCTCTTTCTCCTGCTCACAGTCTGCATCCTGCCTGTGTATGCACAGTCATCCGAAACATTTTCGGGCTCTTTTAGCAATACGCCCCTTACGGTGGCACTTTCCGAAATTGAACAATCCTCTGCCTATGTCTTTTATTATGAAAAAAGCTGGATCGACAGCCTCTATGTGAGCGGCTCTTTTACTGCTACTGAAATTCCGGCTGTCGTAAGCTCCCTCCTTTCCGGCACAACGCTCAGCTTCTTTGAATATAAAAAAGCAATTATTCTCACAAATAATGTTATTATAAATGATAAACCGGCCATCGCCCATTCATTTTTCAATCAGCGACGCCAGGCCACTAATGAAATTGAAAAGGGGATGGTCTTCCAACGTGAATACCTCTCGGATGGTGATGAAACGGACGAAAACAGCGTGATCGAAATAGGAAACCGAAACCTGATGAAAACCGGGGGATCGATCACCATTGCAGGCTATATACGGGAAAAAAACAACCAGGAACCTGTGGAAGGTGCATTGATTTATATTGAAGAACCCTTTGTTTCGGCTATTTCCGATGCCTCAGGTTTTTATTCTTTGACCATCCCAAATGGCCGCAAAACAGTTATTGTCCAGTTTGTCGGAATGAAACCCGTCATGCGAAAAATAGTAGGCTTTAGCAGTGGCAAACTCAACATCGACATGGATGTGGAGATCATCGCCCTGCAGGAAGTGACCATTCAGGCAGACAAAGACATCAACATCACCAATGTACAAATGGGTGTGACGAAACTAAACGTTGAGTCGATCAAAAACGTACCCATCCTCCTGGGCGAACGTGATATCCTCAAAATAGCCACGACCCTGGCAGGCGTACAAACCCTGGGCGAAGGTGCCTCCGGCTTCAATGTACGGGGCGGCAAAAGTGACCAGAACCTGTTCCTGATCAACAATGCCAGTATTTACAACACCTCCCATTTCTTTGGTTTTTTCTCGGTATTCAATTCGGACGCCATCCAGAATATGGAAATGTACAAAAGCAGCATCCCTGCCTCCTATGGCGGGCGCCTCTCCTCTGTCTTCGACCTGCAGGTAAAAGAGGCCAGCCACCAGAAATTTGGGGGCAAAGGATCCGTGAGCCCCATCACGACCGGACTCACGCTGGAAATACCGATAATCAGGGAACAAACCAGTCTGCTGGTAAGTGGGCGCACTACCTATTCCAACTGGGTCTTGAAAAAAGTAAACAATGCCTCATTTCGCGAAAACCGTGTTTCCTTCTATGATCTCCTCAGTCAACTGAACCATAAAATCAACGACAACAACCTGTTGACATTTTCGGCTTACCACAGTAACGATGCCTTTCGCCTGAATTCAGATACGTTATTTTCTTTTTCAAACTTTTCCTATCAAAATTTCAACATCACGTCGCGATGGGATCATCGGTTTTCAGACAAGTTCAATGGATCCATCAGTGCTGTCCAAACCAACTATGGCTATCAAATACGCTATGACGAATCTGCACCCAATGCTTTCAGTCAAAACTTTGACATAGCCGAAAAAAGCGCAAAGGTCACGTTTGATTACTTTTTTAGCGATACTCACAAGCTTGTTTTTGGCTCTTCACTAAAAACATACCTCATCAACCCGGGCGAAAAACTGCCCCTGGGCGAAGAGTCTTTGGTACCTTCCCTGATCATTGGAAAAGAAAACGGACGGGAAGCGGCTATTTACCTTTCAGACCAGTACGACATTTCCCCACGGCTGTCCTTATCCGGGGGTGCGCGTTTTGTCTTTTACCAGGCTGTTGGCGAACGGACTTCCTACAGGTACCTGGAAGGTGCCCCCAGGAATTTTTATAGCCGAACGGACACCCTTTACTACGGCAAGGGCGAAATCATCCAGACATACAGTGGGCTGGAGCCAAGGTTCAGTGCACGCTATACGTTGGATGCCGTGAGCAGTGTAAAACTTTCCTATAACCGAAACCGCCAGTACATCCATACGCTGACCAACTCGGCTTCTTTGTCACCAACCGATATCTGGCGGCTGTCGAGCGAATACATACGGCCACAGGTGGCCGATCAGGTTTCGCTGGGCCTGTACCGGAATTTTAGAGGAAACAGCATCGAAACCTCCCTGGAAGGTTATTATAAAAACCTCCAGAACCTGCTGGATTTTAAGGTAGGGGCTGAGTTTTTACTCAACCCGGCCGTAGAAACGGCTGTCCTCCAGGGCCGCGGAAAATCTTACGGAGTGGAATTTTCTGTAAAAAAATCAGGCCGGTTAAACGGCTGGTTCAATTATACCTATGCGCGCACACTAATCAAACTGGACGGTGAGTTTGCTGAAGAACGGATCAATAACGGAAATTTTTATCCTACCAGCTACGACAAACCCCATACGCTAAATCTGGTCACCAACTACAAATTCACACGACGGTACAGTTTTTCGTTTAATATGAATTACTATACGGGAAGGCCCGTCACCATCCCCGTGTCGGCATATAACGTTAAAGGGATCCCCAGCATCCACTACTCTGACCGGAATGCCTTTCGTATCCCCGATTATTTCCGTGTGGATGTCGGGCTTAACATAGAGGGGAACCACAAAATCAAAAAGCTGGCGCATTCATTTTGGGCCCTGTCCGTCTACAACCTGACCGGCCGTGACAATCCTTTTTCTGTTTTCTTCGATGTAAAAAACGGCCAGATCAAAGGCTATCAGTTAATCGTTTTTGGCAATGCCATACCCACTGTTAGTTATAATTTTAAATTTTGAGGCAAATGACCAAGTCTGTTTCCCTATATACCCTGATCTTTTCCCTGCTGTTGGGATCCTGTATACTTCCCTACGATTTTAATCCGGAAAATTATCAGCGGTCGCTGGTCGTTGATGGCAGTCTGACCAATGAAACCAAAGCACACACGGTTCGGCTTTTTTATACCCAACCCATTGACAGCCCGGTCTATCAGCCAGCCACACAGGCAGTCGTAAGCATAACAGATGGCGATGGTGTGGTTACGTATTTGACTGAAACCTATACCGGCACGTACCAAACCATGTCGGATTTTTCGGGCGTTGCCGGCCAGACCTACCAGTTGACGGTAGAAACAGCTGACGGCAGATCCTACCAAACCCGGCCGGTAACGCTGCTGCTTTCCCCTCCCATTGACAGCCTGTACATGCGCTACGAATATCTGCCCTCCGACGAAACCCACCATAACGAAGGTGGCATCCAGTTTTTTGTCGATTCTCATGACGACACTGGCAATACGCGTTACTTCCGCTATGATTGGGAAGAAACATACCGCATTCAGGTTCCATTTCCTTCACTATATGACAACAACCTCGTGTATAGAACGAGTCCGCTTGGTACATGCTACCAGACAAACGTTTCCAAATCCTTTCATTTCGCTACAGCTACCGGCACCGGCCAGACACGTGTGGCAGAATTTCCCATACATTTTGTTTTTCAGTATGAACAACAACTCAGGACCCGGTATTCCCTAAAGGTGAAACAATATGCCATCAGTGACGAGGCCTACCAGTACTTTCAGCATTTAAACAAAAACAATGAAGGTTCCGGGTCGCTGTTTGACCAGCAACAGGGAGCGATCATTGGAAATGTATTCTCAGTGGATGATGCTTCAGAAATTGTACTCGGATATTTTGAAGTAGCCGGGGTTTCGGAGCGACGCGAATTTTACAACCCCCGTGATTTACCTCCCCCATTCAGGGTGCCCCCTTATTTATATCATTGTCCGTATAATGACATCATCATTTCGTCATTTGACAGTGTCGACTACTACCTCAATACCAATCCCTTTTTGCTCGTGTATATGGTTTCAACTTTTACGCCTCCGGTAGGGGTCTATCTGGCATCCCGGGAATGTGCAGACTGCTCCTGGTATGCCAGTACGATAAAACCTGACTTTTGGATCGACTGAAGACACTGCCATGAAAAATTTTCTACGAATTAGCCTCCTGTTACTGCTCCCCCTCACTGGTTTGGCCCAACCTGTAAATATCCGCGAAAGCGTCTACCTGCATACCAATAATAACCTGCTCATTTCGGGTGAAACCCTTTATTTTTCGGCACATGTCACGAGTACGCGTGATGGCAAACCCTCACCCCTGAGCACATTGCTCTATGTGGAGCTGGTCAATAACGAAAAAAAGGCAGTCTACCAATCCAAAATCGAACTCAACGATGGCCGTGGCTATGGTGACATTTTCATTCCATCCACCTTTAGTACCGGCACGTATCAGTTATTGGCCTATACCCGATGGATGAAAAATTTCGATGATTACTTCCAATGGCCCATCCAAATCATCAATCCCTTTGAAAATTACGTCTCACCGGTTTCGGATGGTACTGGTAGCCTTCAGGTACGGTTTTTCCCGGAAGGCGGACAGCTCGTGGAGGGGGTCACAAGCCGCGTCGTGGTTCGAATGAGCGGCGGCAATGGGACGGAGCCCCTGACTGGAAAAATAATCAACAATGAAGGCGATGCCCTGGCTGGCTTTGCCTGTCCCCCAAATGGTTATGCGCTGTTTGAATTAACACCAAAACGAGGACTGCATTATCAACTGCTCGTAGAAGATGAGGGGGGAAATTTCCTGTTTTATGAACTGCCAACCATTCATTCCCGTGGTGCCACCATCCGCCTGGATGAAGAAGGTCCGATATTCAAAATCACCGTAAATGGCGCAGAAGAAAATGAATGGAAAGGACAACTGTTTGTCCATGATGCACAAACCATATACCTCGATAAAGGAAGTTCGACCGGTGATGTCTTCCTCCTCGAAAAACAAAACCTGCCAACGGGCCTGCTATCCATACTCCTCACCGATGGACAGGGAATACCAGTCAGTTCGCGTCTGTTCCAAAACGGAAATTACAGCGAACCCGCCACGTCGCTGCGATCCCCAAAGACCTATGGCCACCGGCAGACCATCCATGAGTCTGTTGACCTCCCTGCCGGTAATTATTCCCTGTCCATACGCAAAACAGATCCACTGATACAGGACAGGATGCCCGATTTGGCCACCTCTTTTTATATGGCAAGCCACCTCCTGGATTTTGATGTCAGGACTTTTCGTGACCTGGCCCATACACCCGCCCTGATGCAGTCCGGTCTCTGGCTGGTACCTTTGTCCTGTAAAGACAATCTTCCCGCAACAAAAGAAATCCGATTTTTGCCGGAATTACGTGGGGAACTCCTTGAAGGAGCCATCACGACCCCTGATGGACAACCCGTTCCGGCAAATCATGTAACCTTTAGCGTGCCCGGTGAATATTATCGGGTCA
>JAOUOM010000085.1 GCA_029880385.1 Cyclobacteriaceae bacterium
TACAGGCAGCGGGTGTCATCACAGACGTAAACGGTGCCGCTGATCGTGCATATGTGGCCAGTTTCTTTGGTCGTGACAAAGGGGATCCAAGTGGCATTCCGTTGGATGGACCCCTACGTACAGCACCTGGTGTTTACCCAATGGGTGGACAGTATGATGTCGGAGCACCCTCCAAAATCAGCGCAAGCAATGGCGTTGACCTTGGAAATGGTGTGACGTATTTCATCAGTGCTGCCATGGTAAGTATGTATAAGGTAGAAGCCTATCTTGACATCTATGCGGATGCAGCGTTGGCAAGGACGGAATTGGAAAAATTCATCAATCTTTCGCTTGATCAGGTCGAGTCAGTAGGCGTGTCTATTGGAGCCGGTTCTATGAATAATGTTGCGGCTGATACACAGCACAAGCACGTATATTCAAAGACAGCCTACGTAGCGAGTGCCATGGCACGCTATGATGCAGCCGCTGATAAGAAAAATGCCGCATTTAAGGAAGCATGGTATTCGTTCTTTGGTTCCGGATTTGAATTGTACAATTCATTCAGGAGAACAGGATACCCAAGAATGAAAACAGACCAGAGCGGTGTAAGGGGTGTTGCGGATATTCAGTATCCTACTTTCCGTGCTACTTCCTCGACAACCGGTCAGCGTAACTTCCCTGTTCGTTGGACATATCCTGTGTCAGAATTTACCCTGAACCCCAACCTGACAGATATTCTTTTATCAGATGGAACAGTAGGTATTTTCTGGGACAATAGTTTGTTTAAGTACAATTAATAAATGCTAAGAATATGAAATTTTTAAAATATAACTTAATCCTGCTATTTACCATCTTCATGGTGTTGTCATGTACGGATGAGAGTTTGATTCCGGAACCGGAACCAGAAACGGCTGTTCATGGCTATGTAACCAAAACAACTGATATAGAAAATTTCCTTTATCAGGATGTTAGTTTGGCCCTGGATTTGGATTTTCAATGGGTATCTGTTGATAATAAGAATACGGTAGATAAGATCGAATTCTATATCACCTTCACGGAGGTATATACAGATTTTGAAAAAGGTTCGAAAACGGCTAACCACGGAACTGTTCTTTACAAAACAATTGAAGGTGCCGCAGTTCCTGCTAACCGTACCAATACCTCTTTTACCATAAGTCAGGCTGATGTGCATGCGTTGTTTAGTACAGCTCAGTATGCATATGATGTTACAGCTGGTGCTGACCCTGCGGTAAATGTCTTTGGTACAAGTATCAAACCAAACCGAAACCTTACCACTTCTCCATTTGTTGATGGTGATTCATTCAAACTTACCTGGGTGATTTACACGGCCGATGGCAGAAAATTTGATACCTGGAATGATAGTATCTGTCTGGAATTCCCTGGTGCAAATTGTAATTTCTCATGGGCTGTGACGTGTTCTCAAACAATCCTTAGCCCTCCTGGAGATTATACGTTGGTATTAAATGACTCTTACGGAGATGGCTGGAATGGTGCCGCACTTAATGTAGTGATTGATGGAACAGCTACCAGTTATACACTGGCAAATGGCTCCAACACGAGCTACGTGGTAACGGTTCCTGCTGGTACCACTACCTTGACGTTTGAGTTTGTTTCTGGTTCCTGGGATAGTGAAGTAACGTATACCATTACTTCGCCTAAGGGCAACGTGATTGCGGCCTGGGGACCTTCTCCTCCGGTTGGAACCGTAGTATTGAATTTGTGCAATGAATAATTAATAATAATTATTTGCTGATTTAAAGAAGGTGCCTTATACTGGCACCTTCTTTTTTTTACAGAAAGAAAACTTTTCTTCCTCCGGGAATTTTGACTACCCTACATCGATTATCTTACATTTACCTATAAAATCTAGCAGTATGTTTCGTCTTGTTTTTTTGCTTTCACCTTTCTTTCTTTTCCTTATGGGGAGTTGTACGAGAAAAGGTGATTCGGCTCCATACCTGAAATCCGGAACCATCCCGGAACTTTCCGACCATGTTGTTGTATACAATCCCGATTTAGTCGATCCGGGTTTTGTCTTGGCTGTGGAAGGTGGAAGTAAACAGTCATATTTACTTGACAAATCCGGCACTAAACTCTTTACCTGGAATTTCTCTTCCAGTTTGGGTAATGATTTTGAACTACTACCTAACGGAATGACTTTGGGAATGTTTAAAAAAGAAAATCCGGTTTTTAGTTTTGGAGGTGGCTATGGGGGTTACATTAAACTGATAAACCCCGATACTACGATCCAATGGCAATATGAATATGCTTCCGAAAATTACCTGGCCCATCATGATGTAGTGATGTTGCCCAATGGAAACATATTGTTCCTGGCGTGGGAACGTATCAACGCTCATGAAGCAAAATTAGCGGGGGTAAAAACCAGTCAGGATATTTTTCCGGAAAAAATTGTTGAAGTAGACACGGCCACAAACCAAATTGTATGGGAATGGCGTAGCTGGGATCACATCGTTCAGGATACACTCACTACGGCTCCCACTTTTGGAAGTGTTGCGGACAACCCGGCTAAGATAGACATAAACTTTGTACAGCAGGAAGATGGCGACATCATGCATGCCAATGGACTTGCCTATGATGCAGATCGGGATGTTATATTTATCAGCGTTAATTATTTCAGTGAAATATGGGTCATTGATCATAGCACCACTCGGTCTGAAGCAGCCACAGACAGAGGGGGAGCCTATCATCGTGGTGGGGATTTATTGTACCGGTTAGGCAATCCACAGGCTTTTGGCAAGACAGATAGTGAACCATTATTTGACAGGATACATTCGCCTGTTTTGATCGAAAAGGGTTTACCGGGTGCAGGGAATTTACTGGTATATGTGAATGGATTGAGCGCAAAAAAATCCGTGGTATATGAATTTGCCCTGCCAGCGACCTTTCGTTTGGATTCTGAGGAATATCAGGAACCTACAGTTGTGTGGAGTTTTGCTGATAATGATCTGTTTTATGGACGGATATCCGGCGCAAGCCGGCTTCCAAATGGAAATACCCTGATATGTGAAGGCGATTATGGTTTTTGGGAAGTAACCAATAAGGGGACAATTGCATGGAAATACAAAGATCAAAGTACTACGTTTTGGCGTGCGCTTTCCTATGCACCTGATGATGCTGCCATCGGCAATTTGAATTTGCAGGAATAAATGTGCATGTAAAAAGATTATATTCGGATCAAAGCGTTTACCTGTGGTGAAAGAAGCTCCTTCACTTTTCTTCCTTTTCAGATCCTTTTTAAAAATCGGAATTACTTCATTCGGGGGATATACGGCATTAGTAGCCGTTCTGCAACAGGAATTTGTGCATAAAAAACAACTCATACCGGAGACCCTGGTACTGGATAGTCTTTCAGTGGCTTCCATACTTCCCGGACCATTAGCTGTCAATATCGTGGCATTTATAGGGTTCAGGTTACGTGGCTGGCCAGGCGCTTTCATCAGTTTGGTGGCTGTTTTGCTGCCATCGGTATTTCTGATGATACTTTTAGCCGAATTGTACATTAGTTTTCAATACATCGTACAGGTCGAATCCTTCATCAAAGGCGTCATACCCGTAATAATTGCGCTGATCCTTTCCGTCTCCTATCACATGTCTCAAAAAAACATCGTGCACACATGGCAAAAGGTCGTTTTTGTTTGCATGCTCGTCGTTTCTTTCTTTGTAAAAGGCCATATGTTCATTATGGGCATGATGGCTATTGGAGGGGTTGCCGGGTATTTTCTAGGAGATAGAAATCCGATACAGTTTCGTGAATCGCACGAACGTTCCATTGGTTATATCATGGCCGGTTTGTTTGTTGTATGC
Organism: Cyclobacteriaceae bacterium; assembly: GCA_029880385.1. GTDB lineage: Bacteria > Bacteroidota > Bacteroidia > Cytophagales > Cyclobacteriaceae > JAOUOM01. The sequence continues at coordinate 3,826 of JAOUOM010000085.1, forward strand.
TGTTTTTATCTGGTCGTTTACTTTTTCTTTTCACATACCATCCAGTTAGAGGCGTTTACGACATTCTCACAGGTGAGCCTCACTTTGTTCGGTGGCGGCTATGTGATGATTCCGATTTTGCATGATTTAATTGTCGACCGGCTGGCATGGCTTACTTCTGACGAATTTACCAGGGCCATTGCTTTTGGTCAGATCACTCCCGGACCTATTTTGGTATCTGCTACATATATTGGGTATAAAATCGGAGGACTTTCCGGGGCAATACTTTCTACGGTTGGGATATTTGTACCGGCAGCGTTGGTCATGGTAGGTGTTGGCAATGCATTTGATAAATTAAAGCAATATGACTTTGTGCCGGCAATTATAGCGGGGATTCGCCCGGTTGTTATCGCACTTATTTCATATTCTGCCTATGTTTTGTTTACTTCTGCCGGTCAAACCTGGTTGATGGCCTTTAGTGTGATAGGGGCTTTTCTCGTCGTTACGTTTACACAAATTAATTACCTGTTCCTTATTCTTTTAATGGGTATTGCAGGAATACTTATTTTTGGTTGATGACAAAAGCGATCCAATTTATCGGTACCCAGCGTTCCGGCTCAAACCTGCTCCGGCTTATGCTCAATCAGCACCCGGATATTTCAGCCCATCACCCGCCACATATTTTAAAGACATTTTACCCATTCCTGTCCAATTATGGAGATTTAAGGAATCCGGTAAATAGAAAAATCCTGGTAGAAGATGTCGTAAACTGGGTGAAAGGCAATCCAGTCACATGGGGCGACCTGGAACTAAATGTAGCGGAAATGGTAACTTCCTGTTACAGCCTGATTGATATTTTCGAATATATATACCGTACAAAGGCCATTGAGGAATCTGCCGGCATCTGGTGTTGTAAGAGCACGTTTAACCTGAATTATAACCATGATTTGGAAAAGCGGATCAAACCATTCTACATCTATCTCTATCGGGATGGCAGGGATGTGGCTGCATCTTTCAAAAAGGCTGTCGTGGGGCCCAAGCATATATATAGTCTGGCTACAAAGTGGAGGGACGAGCAGGAAGAAGCGTTGGGTTTTTTAACAACATTGCCTGACTTCAGGTATGAAAAAATCAGTTACGAATCATTGTTGCAAAATCCTTCGCATGTTTTGAAAGCACTCTGCTATAAGTTAGGGATCGAATATGTTGACGGGATGCTGGAATATTACAAATCGGATGAATCCGAACGTACGGCCCAGTCAGGTGAAATGTGGCAAAACGTAACGAAGCCTATTCTGAAAGATAACCATGGAAAATATGCGAATATCCTTTCCGAAAGCGAGATTAAAATGTTTGAATCTATCTGCGGGAATCTTTTGAATGATTTTGGCTACATGGCGCATTCTGTGCCCGAAACCACCTTTAGGGCTAGTGAAATTATCGAATTTGAGCGATTGAATAACCTTTTGATGGCTTCTGCCCGGCAAAATGCATCAGAAAATGACAAGGCACATCGCCAGGCACAAACCAGGCTACTTGATTCAATTCGGGCGCGTCTGGCACTGGCCAATGCGTCCTGAATGCTACATATAGGCAGAATCTGCCAAATAGTGCTTTACATAGTCAGACACCCCTTCTTCCAGTTCATAAAAAGGCTTTGTGTAGCCTATGGATCGGAGTTTGGCCATATTGGCTTGTGTGTAATATTGGTATTTATCCCGGATGTCTTCGGGCGTATCGATAAATGAAATGGAAGGATCAATGTTCAGTGCCTGAAAGGTTGCTTTTGTCAGGTCAATGAATGGTCGGGCTTTTCCACTGCCCAGATTATATATTCCCGAATTTTTCCGATGATGCATCATCCAGTACATCACGTCGACCACATCTTTTACATAGACAAAATCACGCATTTGCTCCCCGTCTTTAAAATCAGGATGGTGCGAGCGGAACAATTTCATGCTTCCTGTATTTTTTATTTGTTTGAATGCGTGCAGTACGACAGACGCCATGCGGCTTTTATGGTATTCATTTGGCCCGTACACGTTAAAAAACTTTAAGCCGGCCCAGTAAAATGGCTTTTCATTTTGCTCCAATGCCCATATATCAAATTCATTTTTCGACAATCCATAGGGGTTGAGGGGTTGGAGATCAGGAATGATACTGTGTGAGTCGTCATACCCTAATTCGCCAAGGCCATAGGTAGCGGCACTGCTGGCATAGATCAGTGGAATCTGGTAATCCACACATTTTTGCCATACCATTTTGGTGTAGGTTGTATTTAAGGACCACAGCAGGTCATGGTCAAATTCTGCCGTATCGGTACGTGCGCCCAGGTGAAAGATAAATTCAGTTTCTTCATGGTTGGCATCCAGCCAGGTCTCAAACTGGCTCCTTTCCACCCATTCTTTTATTTTCTTTCCTTCCAGGTTTTTGTTTTTTTCTTTGTTTCCAAAGTGGTCTACTACAACAATATCGTTGAAATTATCAGCATTTAGCCTGGCGACCATACAACTTCCAATAAAACCTGCGGCTCCCGTTACGACAATCATTTTTTTTCTTTTGTTATGCTACAAAGCTATAAATTATCTTTGCAATCATGATTTACATTACCCGTAAAGAACATTTTAATGCAGCACATAAGCTGTACAACACCAACTGGTCGGAAGAAAAGAACCTGGCAGTATTCGGGCCATGTGCCAATGCCAACTGGCACGGGCATAATTTTGACCTGTATGTGACCGTAAAAGGGAAACCCGATCCTGAAACCGGATTTGTAATGAACTATAAGGATCTGTCAAAATTGGTTAGGGATAGCATCATTGAGCGGGTTGATCATAAAAACCTGAACCTTGATGTTGATTTCCTGCAAGGTAAACTGCCAAGTTGTGAAACCTTGATTTATGAGTTCTGGCAGCTTTTAGCACCTGTAATTCCACGGGTGGCACCGAATTGTCAGCTGCATGCGCTCAAACTTTTTGAGACACATAATAATTACGCTGAATACTTCGGGGAATGAAGTATTTTCTCATTGCAGGAGAGCGATCAGGAGATTTGCATGGTAGCTGGCTGGTAAAAGCCCTTCTCCATCAAGATCCTGATGCCCGCATATATGCTTTTGGGGGCGACTACATGAAAAAGGAAGGGGCACATGTGCTTTCCCATTACAAGGAAGCTTCCTTTATGGGTTTTTGGGAAGTAGTAAAAAATGCAGGAGTCATACGCCGGCGATTTAAGACGTGCAGGCAGGCAATTGAGGATATTCGACCAGATATACTGATTTTGATAGACTATCCGGGATTTAACCTCCGCATGGCCCGCTATGCCAGGCAGCAGGGCATCAAAACGCTTTATTACATATCCCCCAAAATTTGGGCATGGAAAAAAGGGAGAATTCGCCAGATACGGGCTTTTGTGGATAGGATGTGTGTGATTTTCCCCTTCGAAGTTGGGTTTTACAGGAGCCTGGACTATCCCGTGACCTATGTTGGAAACCCTTTGGTGGAGCAGGTGGATGGATTCCGGTTTTCTGACCTGAACGAACTTCCGGATTACGACACGACCATTGCTTTTCTGCCCGGCAGTCGCCAGCAGGAAGTTGCTACATCTGTGCAGATGATCCTGGCATTGGCCGAAAGGATGCAGCATAGCCTGTTACTGGTAGCAGGGGTCGACAATCTTGATCCAGCTGTTTATGTGCCTCTTTCCGGAAAGGAAAATATCCGGGTGGTAGTAGGAAAAACGTACGAAGTATTAAAACGATCGCAGGCAGCTGTC
>JAOUOM010000086.1 GCA_029880385.1 Cyclobacteriaceae bacterium
AAGCCGTAAAAACTAAGGTTAAGAATCTCGACAGCTTTGAATACATCAAAGATGAAACAACCTTATTGCTCAGTCATCGACTCGGAATTTATGACAAACATGAAAAGCTAGAACTGACCAACTCCTGTCTAGGTCTGAGAAATAAGTGCGGTCATCCATCTAACTACAAGCCTGAAATACAGAAAGTTAAAGCGTTTGTTGAGGATGTGATTAATATGGTTTTTGCAAATAACAGACACCTAACAGACGATATAGCACATGCCTCTTCTGAGCGATCTGATAGTGATGAATAAAACCGAAATATTTGTGATATTTGAATGACCAGAGGCACGTGCCATATCTGGGCGTTAGCGATAATTCCCTGCGCTATGAAGTACCAACTCCTTTACATATGTCTTCTGGTTTTGCTTGCAGGAACGTCCAGGGCTCAACTGAACATTGACAGCCTGTTTTTAACCGCTGACTCTATAACACTAATCAACACCGGTTTCTTCGATGAAGAGATTCTGAACGAAGGGTTTAACCAAGTTTTTTGTCACGAATCGCCATTTCATTATGCTACGAACTCTAAGGAACTCGTCAACCGAACACTTGACAGACTTAACTTCAGAGAATCAGCCGATATCCTGTTCTGCGGCGATTCGACCAACCTGAATTCCGTATATCAACTTCTGATCGCTGAACTTGGGAAATCAGCAGCACTGGACACGCTACTGAACGAGCAGAATTACTGGTATTGACCTATCGAATGCAGACTGGGTTGTAGCGATTTGTTCGTACTTTTGCGCCTTTCCATCCGTATTTACTGTTTTGCCTGTACCTGATATCCGAGTTATAATACCTGCCTACAACGAACAAGCCGCCATCGGCCTGGTGATAGCCGAAATACCGCCCGTGGCAGAGGTGATTGTCGTCGATAATGGGTCTACGGATGGCACGGCTGCGGCTGCAGCGAAGGCAGGTGCCACGGTGCTTTCTGAACCCCGAAAAGGGTATGGCCAGGCCTGCCTGACAGGAATCGCCTACCTCCGGGAGGGCCCCCACAAGCCGGACCTGATCGTTTTTATGGATGGAGACCATAGTGATTTTCCTCAGGAAATGCCTCGCCTGACAATGCCAATCCTGCAGGGCGAGGCCGATCTGGTGATAGGCTCACGTACCATGGGGAAGCGGGAAAAAGGATCACTGACACCACAACAATTGATCGGTAACCGGCTGGCGACCTGGCTCATGGCCCGGATTTACGGAGTGGTATATACCGATTTAGGGCCTTTTCGTGCCATCCGCTATACCAGTCTGCTGCAATTGGGCATGCAGGATACCAACTTTGGCTGGACGGTGGAAATGCAACTAAAGGCCGCCCGGCAAAAACTGAGGATCCGGGATGTGGCCGTAAACTATCGCCGGCGGATTGGGGTTTCAAAAGTATCGGGTACGCTCACAGGCACGGTGATGGCAGGGTATAAGATTTTATATACAATTTTTAAGTACTGGTAAGGCATGCATTGGATACTGATGGTAGGTTATGGCGCAGCATTGTTTTTTATTTGTGCCTTCAGTATTGGTCAGGCAAACCTGGCCATACATTATTTGCGACGAAGGAAGGCCACCGTACCGCCCCCTACCCCCCCGGAGTGGCCACACGTCACGGTGCAGTTGCCGGTCTACAACGAACAGTATGTGATCGGGCGCCTGATTGATGCCGTGGTGGCCATTGATTATCCGGCCGACCGGCTTGAAATACAGGTCCTTGACGACTCTACCGACGAAACCGTGGGGATCATTGCTCAAAAATCAGCACACTACCAGGCACAGGGTGTGGACATCCGGCATGTGCGCAGGACAAAGCGTAGCGGGTATAAAGCAGGGGCATTACAGTATGGGCTGGCACAAGGAAAGGGCGAAATCATGGCGATTTTTGATGCGGATTTTTTGCCCGATAAAAATTTTCTCAAAGCGGTGGTTCCGCATTTTTCGGATCCGTCGATCGGCATGGTTCAGACACGTTGGACCCATATCAACGAAGGGTATAACCTGCTCACACGTCTTCAGGCTTTTGCCCTCAATGCCCACTTCACCATTGACCAGTCGGGACGCCAGGCAGCAGGCAGCTTTATCAACTTCAACGGTACCGGTGGTGCCTGGCGCAAGTCGTGCATAGAAGATGCCGGTGGTTGGCATTATGATACCTTGTCCGAAGACCTGGATCTCAGCTACCGGGCGCAGCTCAGGGGATGGAGGTTTCATTACCTGGAGGCGGACTGCTCACCTGCGGAGTTGCCGGTGTTGATGCCCGCTATCAAATCCCAGCAGTATCGTTGGAACAAAGGGGCTGCCGAAACGGCCCGCAAGCACCTGGTACAGGTACTCGGGTCATCACTTGCGCCGGCTACCAAACTCAGGGCTGCCATGCACCTGCTCAATAGTAGTGTATTTGTGCTGCTGTTTATTGCGGCGATGATATCAGTCCCATTGCTTTCCATAAAAGCATCCAATCCCTCCTTGCAATTATTTTTTCATCTGGGAAGTGTATTTATTCTGGGCTTTTTGGCCATTGGGATGTATTACTGGGTCTCGTCACGTGCACTACATCCACATCATACGTTTGGGTATTTTATATGGCGTTTTCCCCTTTTTCTGGCTTTGTCAATGGGTCTCTCGCTCCACAATTCCATTGCAGTTGTGGAAGGTTTTTTGGGAATCAGGACTCCGTTTGTCCGTACGCCGAAATTTAATATCACATCGGCCAATGGAAGCTGGCGAGGCAAACACTACCTCGAAAAGAAATGGTCGCCAATTGTCCTGATGGAAGGCTTGCTGGCCCTGTATTTCGGCTATGGCATCTACCTCGGCCTCCGGTTGGCTGACTATGGCCTGATGGGGTTTCACCTGATGCTTGCGTTGGGTTTTGGCTATGTGTGCATCGTTTCTCTCAAACCCTTGGGACATGCGGACTGACAGGAATGCCCGGTCGGCCTATACTTTGTTTGCCATTTTCCTGGCCGCAATGTCGTACCTGACAATGGAGGTGTCACGTACCGACACACAGGCTTTGGCTGTGAGCTATGGGGTATTGTTTTTTTGCTATCTATGGATGGCTGCATTGGAGCAGGAGCGGATATGGGCCTTGTTTGGGCTGGGGGTAGCGGCACGGGTGGTGCTTTTTTTTTCACTCCCTTCATTGTCGGATGATTTTTACCGCTTTTTGTGGGATGGCCACCTGGTGCGCGCAGGTACCAGTCCCTATGTGTATATTCCGTCGGATGCGTTGGCACAGGGAGTTCCGGGCGTGCAGGAGGAGCTGTTTTCACACCTCAACAGCAGTCAGTATTTTTCGGTGTACCCACCGCTGAACCAGGCACTTTTCTGGCTTGGTGCGTCGGTGGGTAATAGCTGGCTGATGGGCATCAACGTACTTCGTTTCATATTGGCGGGTGCTGATATCGGATCGTTTTTTATCCTGCGTAGCTTGTTGGGAAGCCGGCGTGCACCCATGGCGGCCTGGTATTTTCTCAACCCCCTGCTGATACTGGAAGGGACGGGAAACCTGCATTTTGAAGGGTTGGTCATATTTTTCGTGTTGCTTGCCTTGTATTTTTTGCGCAATCAGCGCATGATAGCGTCTGGAACAGCCCTTGGACTGGCCATTTCGACCAAACTGTTGCCGCTGCTTTTTCTCCCTGCTTTTTTCTGGAAAACACGCTGGCGCGATGCACTCGTACTGACCACTTCATCGGCGTTTGTTGCCTTTCTTACCTTTCTCCCAATGGCCGGAAACCTGTTGCAGGGAGGTATGGGGGATGGCCTCTCGCTTTATTTTCAGTCGTTCGAATTTAACGCCAGTTTTTATTACCTCTTCCGGGAAATTGGGTATTGGCTGACAGGCTATAACATCATTCAGGTGCTTGGGCCCCGTATGGCCGTTTTGGCCGGGTTGCTGGTGTTGTTCTGGACGCTTCGTGCACAGTACCACAAAGTAGGTTTGGCCACTTCTTTGTTGTTTGCCCTTACCCTGTACCTGCTCCTGGCTACTACGGTGCATCCCTGGTATATACTGCCCCTGATTCCTTTGGGGCTTATTGGCCACTATTATTTTCCAGTGGCCTGGAGCTTTGTTATTTTTGCCACTTATTTTGGCTACCAGGCGCATGGCTATGAAGTGCCCGCATGGTGGATTGCCGCTGAGTACATCGTGGTGTTGTCCTTTATGCTGGTCGAAATAGTAAAAAAGCAACGGATACAAAAAGATGTTTGATAAACAATTTACATACCTGCGCCGGTTCTTGGCACGACTGAGGAAACAGGAAAAGGTTGGATACCTGCTTGGATTTGTGTTTTTGGGCCAGTTACCGTCAGGATGTGGGCCAAAGACCTTTGATGAAAAAATGGAAAGCCTTTACCTTCATACCGTTCCGTTGGTCACAGCCAGTGAGCTGGAAGAAAAAAAAAGGACTAACAGCCAACTGGCATTGCTGGACATCCGGTCGGAAAAGGAATATGAAACAAGCCACATCGCAGGGGCAGAACTGCTCGATTATGAGACGTTTGGCCGGGAGTCTGTTGCACATTTGGCCAAAGATGCCGAACTGGTAGTATACTGCTCGGTGGGGTACCGTAGCGAGCGCATTGGCGAAAAATTAATTGATTGGGGGTATACCAACGTAACCAATCTTTATGGGGGAATTTTTGATTGGAAAAATAACGGATTTGCTGTGGTCGATGAGCATGGAGCTCCCACGGATAGTGTACATACGTATAACAAAAAGTGGTCGAAATGGCTGTATAAAGGAATAAAAGTATATGAGTAAAAACCTGCTGATTGTATTTGTAAAAAACCTGATCCCGGGCATGGTCAAACAGCGCCTGGCAAAGGACATTGGGACAGACCTGGCACTGGAAGTGTATAAGGAACTGGTAGCCAATACCGCAGAAGTGGCCCAGTCCGTAAAGGACGTAGACAAAGCCGTCTATTACTCCGAATATGTGGAGATGTGGGACTTTTTTGACGGGGACCATTTCCAGAAACACCTGCAGGAAGGCAACGACCTGGGCCAGCGCATGCTCAACGCACTGTATGATGCCTTTGAAAATGGCTATGAAAAGGTCGTGCTGATGGGGAGCGACATCCCGGATATTTCCAAAAAAATACTGCAGGAAGCCTTTCAGCAGCTCGATAATAAGGATGTGGTCATCGGACCGGCAGAAGACGGTGGCTATTACCTGATCGGAATGAAAGATGCCCATGCTCCGTTGTTTGAAGGAAAAACCTACAGCCATGGCAATGTGCTGGCAGAGGTAAGGGAAGCAATCGATGAGGAAGGCCTGGAGTGGTCAGAGTTGAAAATGCTGTTTGACCTTGATACCAAGGAAGACATGGACAGGGCCGGGATCAAAATCGTGTACGAAGAGGAAGACGAAGATACGGAGGGGGACGATGGCTATGCAGACGAGGATTACCTGTAAAAAATTTATCCGTTGTTATCCCTGAAATAAAAAAGGCCGACCCGTTAGTGGGCCGGCCGGGACACTTTTAAAAAAATAAATTATTTAGGAAGAAGTACATCGTCGATCACGTGTACAATTCCATTGGAAGCTACGACGGTCCCCAAAATTTTTGATCCGTTTACAAAAACGTCCTCGCCTTCTACCGTAATGTCTACAAAACCACCATTGGCCTCATAGAGCGATTTCTCTTTTTTCAGGTCTTCCAGATTGTATTTTCCAGGGGCGGCATGATAGTACAGGATGTTTCGCAGGGCACCCTGGTTTTCAGGTTTCAGTAAGTCCTGTAGGGTTTCGGCGGGCACCTTGTCAAAGGCGGCATTGGTAGGGGCAAACAGCGTGATCGGGCCTGCATTGACCAATACATCTTCAATTTCGGCCGCCTGGGCAGCTGCCACCAGTGTGGTGTGGCTTTCCGAATTTAACGCAATGCGAAGTAAATTGGGGACAGAGTTGCTATCATCGACTGTAGACTGGCCTTTGGCATATTTTACATTGTCAGACGGTGTTTCCTTGTTAGATGCTTGGTTACAGGAGAAGGCGATCAGTGTGATGCCGAGAAGTACACGTAAAAATTGTAAGATTTTCATGATTAACCGGGTTTTAAATTTTTGATAAAAGTAAAACAGGGGAAAATCCAAAAATATGATTTGAATCATATCCAGATGAAAGCTTCTCTTTTGAAAACATAGCCGTCCCTTCGTTACTATGGACTGACGGAGCCTGTTATCGAAGAAACAACAGGTATTTACTTCAGTATTTTGCGTATTTCCCTGCCTTTGGTCAGGAATTCATGAATGCTGGTGGTTTCTTCATTTTCCAAAAAATCACGAAACCGCCCCATCTTTTCCATGTATTGGTCGATGCTTTCGAGGATGGCCTTTTTGTTTTTCAGGAAAATAGGGGTCCACATTTCCGGTGAGCTCTTGGCCAGGCGCACGGTGGAGGCAAATCCTGACCCGGCCAGGTCAAGTATCCGGTTGTCGTCTTCCTCTTTTTTTAGCACCGTCTGGCTCAGGCTAAAAGCAATGACGTGGCTGAGGTGCGATACATAGGCCAGGTGTACATCGTGTGAAGCCGCACTCAGGTAGGTGGTCGTCATTCCTGTCAGCTTGCAGAGTTTCCTGAAAACCTCCAGTGCTTCCGGTGCTGTTTTTTCCTGATCGCAGACGATCATCATCTTGTCCTCGTACAACGACGAAAAAGCGGCTTCCGGCCCGCTGTACTCCGTACCAGCTATGGGGTGGGCAGCCAGAAACTGCCTGCGGTTGGGCAGTGTATCGGCTACCCGGCAGATTTGCTCCTTGGTAGAGCCGAAATCGACGACATACTGATCCTGGCGAAGGTTCCGCATGATATGGGGCAACAGGTGCTCAATCGCATCTACAGGCACGGCCAATACGATCCAGTCGGCTGACTGAACGGCTGCCTCCAGGCCGGTGGCCGCCTCATCTACCAGCCCGAGTTCAAAGGCACGGGCCAGGTTGCCAGCGTGAGCATCCCATCCGATGATGTGGTAGTCATCCGATCGTTTTTTTAGCGAAAGCCCAAATGACCCGCCTATCAACCCTAATCCTATTATCGAAATTTTCATTTGTCATTCCAGTTTTGTCCAGCAACCCCCCGCAGGGCCACTGCATATGTACCGTGAAGTTATATCCTGCCGATGGCTTCCTCAAATACTGCAACGGGACTGCATAGCGAAATCCGGACATAAGGACGTCCTGCTTCCCCAAAAATGTGCCCGGGGGTAATAAAAAGTGACTTTTCGTACAGCCATTGGTCGATCAGGGGACTCACATCATCCAGTGGCGAACGGGCCCAAACAAACAAGCCACTTTGCTCACGGGAATAGGTACAATCCAAGCGGTCAAGAAGCTCAAACGCCCGCTCCCTGCGTTCCCGGTATACGTGCGCCAGTTGAGAATACCAGTGCGTTCCCTGCGTCAGTGCGGTCGCAGCAGCCAGCTGGACAGGGCGGAACATGCCCGAATCCATGTTGCTCTTGATCCGGAGGACGGGCTGGAGAA
>JAOUOM010000087.1 GCA_029880385.1 Cyclobacteriaceae bacterium
TGACATTCCTTGACAGCTGGATAGCTCGTCGCAATCAGCTTGCTTTACATTACAGAAAAGGCCTGAAAGATGTGCAGAGCGTGCGTTTTTTTACGGAAAAAAAAGATAGCCACAGGTGCCATTATCAGTTTCCTGTGCAGGTACAAAACCGGGAATCGCTGATTAATTTTTTAAATACCTGCGAAATTGGGACAAGCATCGCCTATCCCTATTCACTGCCCGGCACACATCCCTATTTTGACAGCCGGCATTACCCTGAAACCGAGCGTCTGGCAGCACAGGTGCTTTCCCTGCCACTCTATCCCGAAATGACAGAAAGCCAGGTAGACTATGTTTGTGATAAAATCCAACTTTTCTTGAAATAACATGTGCGGGATAACAGGAGTTTTATCGTATGGCCAACTCAGGGAAGAAGACCTTGGCAGGCTCAGACGTGCTACAGGCTTGCTTTTCAGGCGAGGTCCGGATGCCGAAGGGGTCTGGTCTGATGAAAAAACAGCACTCGGCCATCGCCGCTTATCAGTTATCGATCCGTCAGAACGTGGCAATCAGCCCATGGTGGATACCACTGGCCCGTATGTGATCGTGTACAATGGAGAAATCTATAACTTTTCGTTCCTGCGTAACCAACTCGAAGAAAAGGGGCATACATTCCACACCACAACCGATACGGAGGTAGTGATAAAAGCCTACAGGGAATGGGGCACGTCCTGCGTGGAAAAATTCAATGGGATTTTTGCCTTCGCCATCTACAACCGAAACGATCAGTCACTTTTTCTGGCCCGCGACCGCTTTGGCGTCAAGCCTTTGCTTTATGCATTTGATGAAAGGGGCCTTGCGTTTGCATCGGAAATGAAGGCCCTGATCCACTTGACAGGCAAACGCCCCCTCGACAAAGAAGGACTAAACCTGTATTTTCAACTCACCTATATACCGGCACCGCATACAATATTCGAAGGCATCAAAAAGCTTTTGCCGGGGCATTCCATATATATCAAGGAAAAACACCATGAACTGAATTGCTATTACAGGATTCCATACAGGAGTCAGCCTCGTGAAACGTCCTTTGAAAAAGCAAAAATAAAATTGAAGGAAGCCCTGACCCGGTCGGTTCGTGACCAGCTGGTGGCAGATGTACCACTGGGCACATTTTTGTCCGGAGGCATTGACAGCTCGATTATTTCCCTGCTGGCAGCCAGGGAAGTCAATGAACTCAACACCTTCTCTATCGGCTATCGGGATCATCCTTTTTTTGATGAAACCAGCTATGCGGAATTAGTGGTTGAACGGTACGGGACCCGCCATCATACTTTTCGCTTATCCAATCAGGATTTGCTCGAACATGTGAGTGAAGTAGTCGATTACCTCGATGAGCCCTTTGCAGATTCATCGGCGTTACCGGTATTTATACTGAGCCGCCTGACCCGGCAGCACGTAACCGTGGCACTTTCAGGCGATGGTGCTGACGAACTGTTTTCGGGCTACAACAAGCACCCTGCCTGGATCGCTGCGGGGCAGTCTGGGCCTGCCAACCGGATGATCAAACAAGTTGCTCCGTTTGTAAAGGCAATTCCGGGATCACGTGACGGGTGGATCGGGAATAAAATACGGCAGGTAGGAAAATATGCCCAAATCGTGGGTAAAGGACCTGCCGACAGGTACTGGCACCTGGCCAGTTTTGGCTCCTTTCCACTTCGCAGTGCACTACTCCGTGAGGATTTTTTGACCCGCCCTGATGGGAGTCCCTGGACAAACGGATTAAATACGGACTTTAATACCGTACTGGAAGCCGATATGCACTTGATTTTGCCAGGCGATATGCTCCATAAGGTGGATATGATGTCGATGGCCAATGCATTGGAAGTGCGTGTCCCTTTTCTGGATCACCGGGTAGTGGACATGGCGTTTGATATGCCGGTTTCCTACAAAATACAGGGGGACAACCGAAAGCGTATCCTGCGCGAAGCATTTAAGGATGACTTGCCAGAATCACTTTTTCGCAGGGGAAAACATGGCTTTGAAGTACCCTTGCTCGACTGGTTCAGAAAAGAATGGAAAGGAGAACTCGACCAGGTAGTTTTCAACCGGAAACTAGTGGAGGAGCAGGGCATATTCCAGTGGGAAGGCGTGGCTCACGTACGGGAAAAGGTATTTTCTAAAAACCCCGGTGATGCGGCCATCCATACCTGGCAACTCTATGTTTTTCAGAAATGGTGGTCAAAATATGCCCTCCGGTAATCCTTGACCTGGCAAACCATTCAGCGATGCACAGATCAGACCTTATAAATCCAACCATGCGGGTCAGCGAGTTCCCCGGATTTGATGCGGTTTAATGTGTCGAGAAAACCCTGAGAATGTATTCTGGACTCCACAGCGGGCAGATCATAATCCGTCCCGTCATGGCCGATGGTCTTGATTTGAGCAATGGTAGCAGCTGTACCGGCACCAAATGCCTCCTGCAGGGTTCCTTTTTTGATTGCATCAATTATTTCGGTGACACGGATTGGCCGTTCTTCTACTTTCATCCCCTTGTCCCGTGCAATTTGGAGGATGCTGTCCCGTGTGATTCCCGCCAGGATCGTGTCGCCCGTGGGGGCTGTGACCAATGTATCGTCAATGACAAACATCAGGTTCATGGTACCCGATTCTTCAACAAATTCGTGGGTTTTGCCATCGGTCCAAATCAACTGATGGTATCCCTGCCTGGCTGCCTGCAGGGCTGGGTAAAGTGCACCTGCGTAGTTGCCGCCGGTTTTGGCAAATCCAGTACCCCCTGCTGCTGCGCGGGTATAATGTGTTTCAATTTTTACCCGAACCGGCTCCGAATAGTAGGCACCTACCGGGCCTGTAATGATATAAAATGAATAGGTGTCGGATGGCCGAATCCCAATGTAGGGATCCATGGCTATCTGAAAAGGCCTGATGTACAGGGATGTCCCCGCCTTATCGGGTATCCATCCCTTGTCGAGACGGATTAATTCGGTAATCCCCTGCATAAACAATTCCTCGGGCACAGGTGGCATACACATACGTTCGGCACTTTTCATCATTCGCCTGGCATTTGTCTGTGGCCGGAAAATCAACGTTTCTCCATTTACCCCCCGGTATGCTTTGAGACCTTCAAAAATGGTTGAGGCATAATGCAGCGTGGTGTTGGCCGGACTTATCTTAATATCTCCATATGGCACAATGCGCACATCCTGCCACTCGCCTCCGTGGTACTCTGCCACAAACATGTGGTCAGAATATACTTTACCAAAAACAGGGTTGTTCAGATCAGTCTCTGCTAATTTGGAATGATTGGTTTTTTCAATTCGGATGTTAAATGTGTCTGTCATGGCTGCCAAAAGTTTAACTGAATCAGCCAGGCACCCAGGGGGTTTCCGGCACATTCAGGTCGTTTCCTAACTTTCGTGCAAGATTAAAGAAATAATCAGACAGCCGATTCAGGAATGGCAGTATATTTTCTTCTGAATGTTCGTTTTTGGCCAATTTACTGACATTCCGCTCGGCACGCCTGCAAATTGTCCGGCACACATGGCATAATGATACGGCGGGGTGCCCTCCCGGAAGAATGAAATTTTTCAGCGGCGGGAGTTTTTTTTCAAAATGATCAATCCATTGCTCGATCTGAAAAACATCCTGAATGGTGATTTCAGGCAATTTAAATCCGGTAAAACCGGGCGCAGTGGCCAGGATGGAACCGACGGTGAAAAGTTTTTCCTGCACCCAGTACAATTGATGTTTGATCCGGACATCTACTGCCTCCTGGTCTTTGAGCAGGGCAATAAAGGAATTCAGCTCATCCACCGTGCCATAGGCTTCAATACGCTCATCTGATTTTGATACCTTTTTGCCCCCCAACAACGAAGTAGTGCCCTTGTCGCCCGTTTTTGTATAAATTTTTGATGCCATCAGACGACCAGTGGTTTGCGCACATTTTGATTGACCACATCGGTTTCGATCAGTCCGTCGCGGAGGCGGACGATCCGGTGAGCATACTCGGCGATATCATCTTCGTGCGTTACCATCACGATGGTATTGCCCTGTGAATGCAACTCCTGAAAAAGCTCCATGATACTGTATGAGGTTTTGGAATCGAGGTTTCCCGTAGGCTCATCAGCCAGAATGATGCTGGGGTCATTTACCAGGGCCCGGGCAATGGCCACACGCTGCCGCTGCCCACCGGAAAGCTCATTCGGCTTGTGATAAGCCCTGTCGCCTAGCCCCACTCCCTCCAGGGCAGCAAAGGCTTTCTCTTCCCTGTCTTCTCGGTTAAAACCTGCATAGACGAGCGGCAAGGCTACATTCTCAAGTGCCGTTGCCCTTGGCAGCAGGTTGAAGGTCTGAAACACAAAGCCAATTTCCTTGTTTCGGATTTCGGCCAGCTCATTTTCTGTCAGGTCACTTACATCGTGGTTATTGAGGATGTATTGGCCTGTAGATGGTGTGTCAAGGCAACCGATAATGTTCATAAGTGTGGATTTGCCCGATCCGGACGGCCCCATAAACGCAACGTATTCGCCTTTGTCAATGGAAATGGAGATGGAATTGAGGGCGTGGATGGTTTCACTGCCCATGACATATTTTCTTGAAATATTCGTAGTTTGAATGATTTGCCCCATGGATAGACGTTATGTTTTAGTGGATTAATCTGGATTCCTTTGCTAAGACGGTGAATCGTCGTGTTTTGTTGGTTATTTTATGTGAAAATACGAAAACCTGGTTTTTAATCATGACAGGCCTTTCACGACCGGTTATACAGGCGTAACAAGGGTGTCCCCCGCAAAGCCTTTGCTTCTTCAGACAACAGGTAGAGAATGGATGATGCCAGGCTTTGTGGCGATACCCAGTCCTCAAAAAGCGCATCCGGCATGGCCTCGCGGTTTTGTGGTGTATCTATCGTTCCAGGAACGATCACGGAAGTTACTATATTGTCCCGCTCACTGTTTTCATTAAGAATGGAAGCCAGTTGAATGACCGATCCCTTGGCCAGGGAATACGCCAGCTTCTGGAACGCTCCCCCGTCTACGGCAGGCTTGGCACCGGCAAGAACGATGCGGCCACCACCCTGGAGTTTCATCCAGTCGTACACAGGCCTGACAATGTGAAAGGCTGTCAGCACGTTGAGCTGGTACATGTCCAGCAGGTCGCGGGAGGTTGTTTCCTGTAGATTTCCCATGGCAAAACCACCCGCCAGCAGGATTGCGGCATCCAGACGACTATGTTTTTTGCGCAGGCCTTCAATCAACTGTGTGCACGCCGATTCACTCGACAGGTCTGCCTCTACTGGCTCCACGCCAGGGGGCAAATCGGAAACCGAACCCGGACGAAGGAGTCCGATGACAGAGTAACCCTGGTCTGCAAACATTTGGCAAGTGGCCCTGCCAAGGTTTCCGCCGGCTCCTGTCACCAGTACTTTTTTTGTCATTGTTTACAATTGTATGTTTGAATCTGTAATTTCATGTATTATGGCAAAAAACCAATCATTTTTCGCGGATGTCTATGAAGTCGTCAAACTCATCCCACGCGGCAGGGTCACTTCCTATGGCGCCATTGGGGCCTATTTGGGTGCAAAATCCAGTGCCCGCATGGTAGGCTGGGCCATGAACCAGGCGCATGGCATGGACGATGTACCTGCCCACCGGGTAGTGAACCGCTCGGGCCTGCTTACCGGCAAGCACTGTTTCGGGTCACCCACCCGTATGCAGGAGCTATTGGAATCGGAAGGTATCGTCATCGCCAATGACCAGGTTTGCCATTTTACCAGTGTATTTTGGGATCCGTCGCTTGAACTCCTTTAGGTTGTTTTTTTCCGGCCAAGGTACAGGCCAATAAATACAAGAAAACCATTGATGATCAGTATTTCAAAACCAATACGATACCCCCATAGCAAGTCTTCGGAATACGCATTGATAAGGTAGGAAAGCAAAGGAGCGGCTATGCTGATATAGGGCACCCAATTGTCCCTTACCTGCCAGCGGGTGAAAATCCCGAAACTAAATAACCCCAGCAACGGCCCATAGGTATAACCCGCTACTTTGAGAATGGAATTGATCACACTCTGATCATTGATGGCATTAAACGCCAGGATGACCAAAAACAAAAGGAAGGTGAACCCAAGATGGACGACTGCTTTTGTATGCTTCCTGTTGGCGAAATTTTCTTTGTTGAAGCCCAGAAAATCGACACAAAAAGACGTAGTAAGGGCTGTGAGAGCCGAGTCAGCACTGGAATATGCGGCAGCTGTGATCCCCAACAAAAACACAATGCCCCCCACTAGCGGGAAATAATTGACAGCCAGCATGGGGAAAAGCTGATCAGTTCGCTCGGGTAGGCCGATTTGGTTGGCCTCTGCATACATATACAGGAGCACGCCCAGCGTTAGAAACATCAACTTAACCACTACCAGTGTCAGGCTAAACCACAGCATGTTTTTTTGTGCATCTTTCAGGTTTTTGCAGGTTAGATTTTTTTGCATCATGTCCTGATCAAGTCCCGTCATCACAATGGCAATAAATGCCCCCGCAAAAAATTCCTTGACAAAATGACGACTATGTTGCCAGTCCCAATTGAATACCTGTGACTTGGGGTTTACGGTGACCTGCTCTGCCAACTGCCACCAGTCCCAGGAAAAACTATCCTTGATATATGAAATACTGATGATTACCGAAGCAATCATAAAAGTCGTCTGTAAGGTATCCGTCCATACGATGGTCCGGATACCTCCTCGAAAGGTATAAAGCCAGATCAACACCACCGAGGTAAGTACCGCTACCCAGAAAGGAAGGCCAAATGCATCAAAAAAGGCAATTTGCAATACCCCCGCAACAAGGTAAAGTCGAAAGGAAGAACCTATGATCCTGCTCAGAAGAAAGAAAAAAGCACCGGACTTGTATGACCAAAATCCAAACCTGTCTTCCAAATAGGTATAGATGGAAACCAAATTCATCCGGTAATACAACGGCATCAATACGGTGCCAATGACAAGGTAGCCCAGCAAATACCCCAAAACCATTTGAAAATAATACCAATTGCTACTCCCTACTTCACCCGGTACCGAAATAAACGTGACCCCTGAAAGGGAGGCCCCGATCATGCCAAAGGCAACCAGGTACCAGGGCGATCGACGGTTGCCCGTATAAAAGGTCTCGGCATCTGCATTTTTCGAAGTTATAACCGATATAAAAATCAGGATCAGAAAGTATCCGCCGATAATCCCGGCAACTAAAAGTGGATTCATATGTGAAGCATCATCATCCGTGCAAAATAATTACTATTTGTAACTTTGTAGCCAAAGTAGCTATTATTGGACAAATATGACAGAAGTAATTACTGAGCGAAAAATAGAAGGGCAATCGGCTGTGGGTGGAGGTGAAGAAAAAAGCCTGGTGGTTTATAACGATGATTTTAATACGATCGAGTATGTAATCGAAATATTGATGCGCGTGTGCCGTCACAACCCACAGCAAGCCGAGCAATGTACACTCCTGATTCACCACAAAGGAAAATGTGCGGTCAGGC
>JAOUOM010000288.1 GCA_029880385.1 Cyclobacteriaceae bacterium
CCTTACACCACACGTCGAGGTTATCGGAAATATCCTTTACATGTCCCCCCCAGTCCGGGAAAGCGTCCGGCTGCAACATATCCGGGGAAACCTGCGAACCGGTTGACATGATTTTGTAAATGATCCTTCCGTACCCTTCCAGCGCTTCTTTGGCCGTTTTGAGGCCGTTTTTGACGGCTACCTCACGCAATACGGTAATAATCTGCCCCGGGCTGTTTTGGCGTGGGCACCGGTCGCAAGAAAAACATTGCGAACAATCCCAAATGCTATCATTCATGAGGGTGTAGATAAGGTCTACATCTTCGCGGGCACACGCCTGTGCGATCACCCTGGGACTAAAATCATAAAACCGGGCAGAGGGACATGAGGCAACACAAATACCACATTCGTAGCATCCGTAGAGCACATGATGCCAACGCTCATCTGCTTTTGCTTCCTCGAACAGACGTTCCTTCTCATCATAAGAAACATCCGAATATTTATTCATGTGTAAGTCAAGCGCCATGGATATATTTTTTATTTAAAACATTCAATTTCGAACACCAAACCAGGTATTCCCATTTGGATCACGCATAGGTGTCCGAACCTTCTATGTGATTGCAGGCCTGTATTTTGTCCCGCTCAATTTTGGCTTTGTAGGCCGTGATGGCATCCTCCCCAAAAACCAAAGCGCTCAAATCTGCCGCAAGGTCTTCGGATTTCATCTTCACCACCCATCCTTTGTCGTATGGGCTCCGGTTAATCAACTGTGCATCCGACGCCAGGGCCTCGTTAACTGCAATGATTTCGCCATTAATCGGGGATTTTACCGGCCCTACCCATTTGCCACTTTCCACTGTGGCAATTGGTTTTCCTTTCTTTCTGCCTGTACCTGCCCCTTTTGCTTTGGCATGCAAAATGGGTCCTGCCAAATTTTGTGCAACATCCGTCATTCCCACTGTCACCGTTCCATCGTCATTTTTACGAACCCATGTATTGTCTTCGACTGCATAATGGAGGTCTTTGAGGATGACGCAACCATTTATTTTTTCATGTGCCATTGTAGTGGTTTTTTTTAGTTGAAAATTTAAAAATACATCACGTGATCAGCCTGTAGGGAAAGGTCAATGATACTGGTCGCCCCCAATATTTCGACACCATCGATCAGGTCTTCCTGCTTCATATTCCACAATTCCAGGCTTTGCTGGCATACCCGCAGGTCTACCTCCGAATCCATGGCCATCTGAAGCATGGTTTTTAAGGTTACATTACTTGTTTTGTCGAGTTGGACCTTCTCGGCCTCTCCTTTTTTTAATTGATTGGTACCATTCATCGTAAACCACACGATTACCTCCATTTCCATAGCTGCGGCAGCCATTGCATAAAACAGGGGTGAATACGTCCTGGTTGGTGTTTCCACACCATGGGTCTGAATTACCAGGATCTTTTTTCCTTCATTATCCATATTGTTTTAAAAAATAGTTATCTATAATTACGTATTTACAATTCACATTTTCCGTCCGGGTCGGCATAGACAAATACATACTGACCACCGGCATCTATCACCTCACTTTCCATCAATATATCCCGCAATACATCCTTGTCCCGATGATGGGCGACTACCTTCAAGTGGGTGGCCCGGCCCCGGCTATTTTTTGCCAGAACCTGAAACAGAAACCATTGTCCCGGCTCTTCCCTGTACAACAGGGCCACTTCGTCATCGGTCATTTCCCTGCCAACCCAATCAGCCATAGCCGCTCATTTTTTGTTGCGAAATCTTTATTTTCATAATCAGATGTACCCATTCGTCGATATCCAGTGGCGATTGTTTCATCGCATCAAATTCAGCAACTACAATGGATCGAACTACTTCCTCTTTCATCGGCTGCCCGACAAGCTTCTGCTCCAACTCCCCTGTTTCCCAACATCCTTCTGTTCCTTCCCTGTTTGAAATAAACAGCCGATCAATCCGGTCGTCAATCATCTGAATAAGAGCAGACACACAATGCCCGTTTTTCTCAGTTTCCATGTATCCCAGCCACACACCGGCATGAATTTTCACCAAACGCTCCCTATGACCTTCACTATGGATCATTTCGACCCACTCCTTTTTTTCAAATTGCCTTTCGACCTGTTCCATGGCCTGGTATTCGGCATCGGTAAATGCATCCGGTTGAAGTCGGACACCAAGGGTTTTTTCTACATTTTGCACATAAACCCGCTTTACTTCAGCCGGATCAGGCAGATAGCCCAATTCATGGTGAAAGGAAGAAATATATTTTTTCAATCCCTCGCTCAGATATTCACGATACATATTGTTAGGCACCATCAAAGCCTGGGTCATGTGTTCGGAATTAAAATTAAAAATGAAATTTCCGGTGACTACTTCCGCCTCTCCGATAGTCGCAGCTCCTGTCCCCACGATTTTTTTACCTCCTGCGTGTACATCATTAATTGAAAAATGATATGCCTCAATGCCAAAGAACTTGTAGGTTTCGATCAACGGTTGATTGAATACACGAAACCACTGTTCCACCTTACGTGGAAGAAATCCTGCCTGAAAAATCCATTGTACAAACAACTGGTTGCGATCGATATACACACAGCCTCCCCCAGTCTCCCTCCGAACGATCGGCAACTGATGCCGCTCACAATATGCCAAATTCAATTCTTTACCTACATCCTGAAAATACCCGATACATAAATAAGGGTCTTCAGGTACAGCCAACACCACGGTATTGGCTGTGGAATTTGTCTGTGCATATGCCAATCCATGATAGATACTTTGCGACCGTAAACCACTTACGCTGCCTGCATCTACCAAACGGACTACCATTTCAGCATATAAACTCAGACAAACAAGCTAATATTTGCATCTGAAGCAAATTCAAGGAACGCTGCAG
Organism: Cyclobacteriaceae bacterium; assembly: GCA_029880385.1. Lineage (GTDB taxonomy): Bacteria > Bacteroidota > Bacteroidia > Cytophagales > Cyclobacteriaceae > JAOUOM01. Next base: position 2,883 of record JAOUOM010000288.1, read on the forward strand.
CCCCCGCAATTTCAACTTCATCGATAAATTCTTCCTTTGCAAAGCCAAAGACATCCATTGTCATTTGACATGCAATCAGCCGTACATCCAGATCGATGGCCATTTCACGTAGCTCCTCCACTGATGCCACCCCTTTATTTTTAAAGGTTTGTTTCATTAGAGAAGTCGCCATAGATTCAAAGCCGGGAATATTTGAACTAATAATATTTGGTATGGGCCAGTTAATCTTTTGAAAAGCAGCCGGACCAAACGGCATTCGCATCGGCATTGCCGGATTACTTGCCGGTGATATGGAGGCACTCAAATCCTTCTTTAGCAGAGGGAGACCGTAAAAGGTGAAAAAAATCCCGACATCCCAGCCCATTGCACCTGCTGCAGTGGCGAGAATAAACGGTGGATACGCCCAGTCCAGTGTACCCTGAGTCGCAATTATTGCAAGTTTGTTGTTTCCTTTTGCCATGGCATACGAGAGATTAGTGTGTTTTCTTTATTTTAAATCGGAACTTCCCTCCCTCGTCCAGTGCCTCGACCAATTCGTGTTTTGTCTGATTTGCCCATGCATTCATGTCGGGCATGGAGCCGGGATCCGTGGATATCATTTCCAAAATATCACCAATGCTCAACTCTTTCATTGCCTTTGCCGTCTTTACCACGGGCATGGGGCATAGCATCCCCGTGCAGTCTAGTGTTTTTGTTACAGTTATTTCAGCCATTTTTGTCTTATAAATAGGGTTAAATTTCTACATCCTGACCCGGCAATTTTGAATACAATCAAATATGTTGGATATTTCCAATATGGCCAGTCTGTAGTAGACATTACGGCCTTCTTTGGATGATTCCAAAATTCCCAGATATTTCATTTTTGATAAATGATGCGTTAATAACGTAGGCTCAATTTTTATCTCCTTTAATATCTCCCCAACAGACATTGAATTCCCATCTTCCAACAACTCCAATATTTCCAACCGAATGGGATGCGCTAAGCCTGAAAAAATTTCTGCGATCCTGCTTAACTTGTTATAACCAATTCGTTTTGTTTCTTGCGTCATCAGTATACTATTTTAGCTTTACGCCTTTAAATAAGTAATTATTTTACAATTCAACAAGTATTCAATTGTTTATTTCTACTTTTTCTCCTTTTCATACATAAAAAATTCCTTTTCACTACCTGATTATACCAGTTTGGCCGTATTTGAATAACGATGCAAGGTTCGCAGCAATGTGTCTGAAATGACGTCCGGAACCAGCCGGTTAATCAAATAAAACGAATACATCACCACCAGCCAATTGGCAAAATCTTCTTTGGATGAAAGGTGCTTTTTTAACTGGATCATGATCCACGAATAGTGTTCCCAGGTGTCCATGCACGTTGTACAATCCCGCTCTACCCCCGTACAACATCTCCGACTGGTCGTAAAGTCTGCATTGTATGCACGAAAATGCCGGTTGTAC
>JAOUOM010000419.1 GCA_029880385.1 Cyclobacteriaceae bacterium
CCAACCGATGGCTGTTTCCTTTAAAATCTGTTGAAAGGTTGGTGCACACATCATACCCCCACTGCTGTCCTTTCAGGCTGCCCGTCATGATAACTTCATGTAGATAGGGCATGGACAATACTTTATTCGGGTATTTTTCCATTACATCCTCTATCACCTCATGCAATGCATTTGCCCCATCAGCAAAATCATATCCCGTCCCCTTCCGCGCTAAATCACTGTAATAATTAAAGAGTATGCGATTTCCGTTTTCGATACACCGCTCCACCACTTCGTACACCTCGTGAGCCAAACCCGGAGCTACGGTATAGTACCAGAATGCACGGCTATCATTTTTATAGTTTTTTAACGCCCGCGAAAACAAATCACGTTTCCCATTGGCACGCAGCTGTGAATCCGATTTTGTATTTCCCCAAATGGCTACCCCGATTGGCATGTCCTCAAGTCCTTCTTCTGGAATCCGTACCAGACCATTTGTGGCCACATTCAGTTTAAAATGCCGGTACAATAACCGCAGCCTGTCAATTTCCAGGCTGGGCTCTCCTCCGACTATGGTAACAAAGTTGGTGCCCCGCTTTTTTTCATTCAAAACCCAATTCAACAAGTCACGATCGTCACCCGGACGTACCCGTACATCCATTCCTTCCTGAAAATAATAACAACCCGTACATCTCAGGTTGCATTTGTGTGTTATATCCAGGGATACGGACTTTATCGGGCCGGCATTTCTGATCGACTGATACAGTTGATTTAAAAATGGATCTTTTAGATAATCAGAGATAACCGACATGAAATAAAATTTTACAAAATCTAATACTTTAACAAGTATTGAACAATTGATTTATGTTTTTATAGTGCAAATACTATTCGAATGGTCATATATGCCAATGAATTGCTGGAATATCGTAACAAGAGGAAAACAGCGCAAGAAAGCCACGGAATGCAATCCGTTGAATGTTGATTTTTTGAGTATACCGCAACTATGCCATAAACTTTCGGTAAAGTATCGGTACCAGGTAAATAGAGCATACGGTACCAATGGCAAGACCCCCGATCACAGCAATCGCCAATGGAGCCTGTAAGTCCCCGCCCAATCCCTTGCTAAACAAAACCGGAATCAGGGCCAAAATGGTGGTCAATGAAGTCATCAGAATGGGTTTCAGGCGATCAGCCCCCCCTATCTGAATGGCTGCTTCGGTTGGCACGCCGTTTTTGCGGTACCGGTTGATCGTGTCCACCTTTAAAATACTGTCATTGACAATGATTCCGAGCATGATGACGAGCCCGATCAGGCTGCTAATGTTCAACGTGTGCCCTGTCGCATATAAGAACAACAAACTGCCGGATGCCGAAATGGGGATTTCTGACAGGATGATGACCGGAAGGAGGAGTGACTCAAACTGAGCTGCCAGGATCACATACAAGAGGACAATGGCCAGTACAAAAGAAACCAGCAGGTTCAGCAGGTTTTGCCTGGCATAGAGAAAGCTGCCCTGTTGCGAAACTGTCCATCCCCTTGATTTGGCCAGGTTAACGATTGATTCAGAAATGGCTGCCAGTCGGGGATTGGAATCTTCCAGCCGTACCTCCTGAAAAACCCCCGCTTTGTCAGCGGTAATGAAACGTGGAGTTACCGACTCCTGAAATTCAAAAAAATACGTCACCGGGTAGTTGACAGAATCTCCGGCCGTAACAAAAAGTTTCGTCAATTCCGGCTGAATGATTTTTTCAGTACCCCGTACGACCACAGGGACAGATTCATTCACTTCATTTACCGTGGTGACCAATTGATCGTTGAATTGGATCTTCAACTGCCGGATTATCTGATCTTCGGTCAATCCATAGGTTGACAAGCGGACAGGATCAAAGACCAGATTAAGGCCGGATTGCAACTGAAACCCGTCCCCTACTGTCACATCATCCGGGAGGTAGGACGCCAGATCATGCACATCAATCAGCTGGTCAGTGGAAGTTCGTAAGCGATAGGAAACAAAGGGCTCGTTTTGAACAAATAACTGATCATAGGGATTTTTGGCACGTTGGATTGTTACCCTGGTGGCCGGATAGTCACGTCGGAATTTATCCTTTAGGAAAAGGAGTCCCCTTTCTTTTGCCTTTTCATCCTCAAACTTCAGGTACACAAGACTCTGTTGCCTGGTGTTGATGCCATTTTCCACAATTTCATTTTGACCAATATCCGCTTCCCAGTCCAGCAACTGGTGCATGTTTTCGACCAGTGCCCGTGTACGTGATTCATTTTCCTGAAGCGAAAGAGGCTCATCCCAAACAATCCTGACACTGGCATCGTGGGTTCTGATATCCGGAAGGTTTTGTGCCGGAAGGTGCATATAGGATAGCACCCCGCCAGCAAGCAGCACCAGAAAAAACAAACCGTACACGCTGTTATATTTGATCTCCTGGCTTTTTTTATAATAAACCAGCAAACGGGCAAATAATGTATTTTCTGATCTGTCGATCCGGGGCTGAAACCTTCGGTACAAAACTGGAAGCAAAAAAAACGAAACCAGCAGGGATCCGATCATGACTACCGAAAGGGTATATGCCTGTTCTTTGAATAACGTACCGGCCATCCCCTGCATAAATACCAGGGGAATAAATACCGAAAGGGTCGTCAGCGTAGAACTAATAAGTGCCGGGATCACCTCAAGGGTACCCGATGCACAGGCCTGATCCAGCAATATCCCCTTTTTCTGCTGTACCTGTATATTGTCGATGATTATGATCCCATTGTCAATCAGTATCCCAATCCCAAGGAGCATCCCACTCAGGGATATGATGTTGATCGACAAGCCAACCAGATACAGACAGCAGAGCGTCGCCAGCATCGATACAGGGATCAGCACGCCCATCAGTACGGGTGATTTCCATTCGCCCGAAAACAGAAACAAAATCAAAAAAGAAAGGACTGTGCCCAGCACCAGGCTTAACACCAGTTGCCGGATACTATCCCGAAGCAGGCCGGACTGGCTTTGGGTATACGTAAAGCGGGCCAATGGGTAATCAGCCTGAAGCTCGTTGCAAATATTCATCAACTGCCGGTCGAGTGATGTATAATTGGCCTGTGTCTGCTTATGTATGGCAAATACGATACCCCGACTCCCATTGTACAGGTGGATCCCCCCTGGCCTGGCCACGGAAACTGCCAGATCGGC